>JALGUI010000002.1 GCA_029820915.1 Candidatus Zipacnadia bacterium
CTCCCCGAGGACGCCATGCGAAGTTCTCTTGCGCGGGGCTCGGGGGACGGAGTTTGCGCCAGCAAACTCCCAGGTGATCGCGAGCGGAGCGAGCGGTCTACGGGGGGTCTTCTTTCAAGAAAGACCCCTCCCCGCGCCGTCGCCTTTCTCTTCGCGCCCGTTCGCGACCACCCCGCGCCCACGCTTCCCACGCAAGGACCACGGAGTTGTGGGCAATGCCTAGCCTCCGGCACGGGCGGGGACAGCGCCGGGTTCACTCGGCGCAGGGGGAGGCGCCGTTGCCGTCCTCCACGTACTCGGCCAGCAACTCGTGCACCGCCTCCGCCGCCGTCCGGCTCATCCCCGGCATCGCCGCAAGCTCCTCCACTGTCGCCCCCGCGATGGCGTCGATCGACCCGAAGCTCGTCAGCAGCATCGTGCGTCGCGCCACCCCGATCCCCGGCGCCTGCTCCAGCACCGACTCGGTCAGCCGCTTCTCGCGCACCCCTCGATGGTGGGTGATCGCGAACCGGTGGGCCTCGTCGCGCATGCGCTGCAGCAGCTTGCGCGCCTCAGGGCAGGCCGTCATGTCCAGGGGTTCGGATCGCCCGGGCACGAACACCTCTTCCTCGCGCTTCGCGAGCGATGCCGGCGGCACGTCGTCGATCTCCCACGCCCGCAACGCACGCACCGCTACCCCGAGCTGCCCCTTGCCTCCGTCAACCACCAACAGGTCCGGTAGCGGCAGGAACTTCTCGTCACCCTCGGCCGCCCGCCGCAGCCGCCGCTGCAGCATCTCCTCCAGCATCGCGAAGTCGTCCGGCTTCCCCTCCGTCGCGTGCATCCGGAAGCGCCGGTAGGAGCTCTTCTCCGGAATCCCGTCCCCGAACACCACCATCGACCCGGTGGACTCGCGCCCCTGCGTCGTCGAGATGTCGTAGCACTCCATGCGCCGCGGCGGCTCGTCGAGCCCCAGCACCTCACCAAGTTGGTCCAGCGCCTCCCGTGCCTGCTGCTCCTCCGGGCTTCCCGCCTGGCGCCGCAGCGCCAGCTCCGCGTTGTGCGCTGCGAGCTCGACCAGCCGCTTCTTCTCCCCCCGCTGCGGGGTATGCACCCGCACCTTCTGCCCCCGCACCTGACCAAGCACCTCGGCCCACTCGGCCGCATCCTCCACCTCATGGGCGAGCAGCACCTCGCGCGGCACGTGCGCCTCCTGGTAGTGCCGGCCCAGGAATTCCTCGAGCACCTCACCCGGCGTCCGGCCCTCACTGTCCTCGACGCTGAACTGCTCCTTCTCCAGCAGCTTCCCGCGTCGCACCGACAGCACCGCCACGACCGCCCCCCCCTCCTCCACCGCCACGCCCAGCGCGTCCTGTTCGCGCTCCTCGGTCGCCACCATGAGCTGACCCTCGGTGACCTTCTCCACCGCCTGGAGGCGATCGCGAAGCTGCGCCGCGCGCTCGAAGTCCAGCCTCTCCGCCGCCCGCGCCATGTCTGCGCGCAGGCGCGCCATCACCTCATCCGACTTGCCCGATAGGAACAGCACCACCTCGTCGCAGATCTCCGCGTACTCCTCCGGCCCCACGTCGCCGGTGCACGGGCCCACGCACCGATCGATATGGTAGTTCAGGCATGGCCGCCCGCACGGCTCCCCCGTGAGCCTCCGACCGCAGCTCCGCAGCCCGAAGAGCTGCTGCACCACCCGCATGGTCCGTCGCATCGATGTCGCGCTCGGGAAGGGACCGAACAGCCGCCCCTCCCGCAGGCTCAGGACCGCGTGCTGCTTCGGGTCGTGAAGCCCGCGCTGCTGCTTGTAGCGCCCCGGAATCGCCACCCGAGCGTCCGCCGGCAAGTCGCGCACGACGATTAGTCGCGGGTACACGTCGTCGGTCAGTTGCAGGTACGGGTAGCTCTTATCGTCCGCAAGCTTGATGTTGAAGTGCGGCTGGTGCTCTTTGATGAGGCTTTGCTCCAGCGTCAAGGCTTCGAGCTCCGAACGCGTGACGATGTAGTCGAAGTCCGCCGCGTGCTCGGTCATCCGTAGCGCCCACGGACTATGTCGGTCGGTATCGCGGAACCACTGCTGCAGGCGCTTGCGCAGCGACAGCGCCTTCCCGACGTAGATGACCGTCCCGGCCCCGTCGAGCATCCTGTAGGCGCCCGGCTCATCCGGGACTGTCTTCAGCTTCTCCGCAATCGCCTGTCGCATGACCTATTCGCGCCCGGCCTTGGCCCGCAGCTCCTCAATCTCGTCGCGCAACTCGCCCGCCCGCTCGAACTTCAGCTCCCCGGCCGCCGCCTGCATCTCGTCCTCCAGCGCCTCGATCAGCGCATCGAGGTCGGCCGCCGCCAACTCGCCCACGACTTCCGCCGGCACGGTCCGTTCGGCCTCCTCCGCAGCCGCCTCATGAAACCGCACAACATCGCGCACGGCCTTGCGAATCGTCTGCGGCGTGATCCCGTGCTCCTCGTTGTACGCGATCTGCCGGGCGCGCCGCCGCTCACTCTCGTCGATCGCCCGCTGCATCGAGTCGGTGATCTGGTCCGCGTACATCACTACCTTCCCATCCACGTTGCGCGCGGCACGGCCCATCGTCTGGATCAGCGACGTCTCAGAGCGCAGGAAGCCCTCGCGGTCCGCATCGAGGATCGCGACCAGCGACACCTCCGGCAGGTCCAGACCCTCCCGCAGCAGATTGATGCCCACCAGCACGTCGAACGTGCCCAGTCGCAGGTCGCGCAACAACTCCGAACGCTCGATCGTCTGGATGTCCGAGTGCAGGTAGTGCACCCGGATGTCCAGCTCCGCCAGGTAGTCCGTCAGATCCTCCGCCATCCGCTTCGTCAGCGTCGTTACCAGCACCCGCTGGCCCTTCGCCGCTCGTTCGCGAATCTCGCCGATCAGGTCGTCCACCTGGCCCTTCGTCGGCCGCACATCCACCTCAGGGTCCACCAGGCCCGTGGGCCGGATCACCAGATTCACGACCTGCGACGCGTGCTCCAGCTCGTACGGCCCCGGCGTCGCGGACGTGCAGACGACCTGCCCGACCCGCTCCTCCCACTCCCTGAAGGTCAGCGGACGGTTGTCCAGCGCGCAGGGCAGCCGGAACCCGTGGCGAACCAGGCTCAGCTTCCGCGACCGGTCCCCGTGGTACATGGCCCGGATCTGCGGAATCGTCTGATGCGACTCGTCAACCACCAGCAGCTTATCGTCCGGGAAGTAGTCCATCAGGGTGTACGGCGCCTCGCCCGGCTCCCGGCCATCGAGGTGCCGCGAGTAGTTCTCGATGCCGGTGCAGTAACCGACCTCCCGGATCATCTCCAGGTCGTACATCGTCCGCTGCTCGAGCCGCTGCGCCTCGAGCAACATGCCCTCCCGATGGAAGTACGCCACCCGCTCCGCCAACTCATGCTCGATGGCCCCGAGCGCGCTCTCCACCCGCTGCCGCGACGCCACGAAGTGGGTCGCCGGGAAGATAACCGCCGACCGCTTCTCCTCCATGATCTCCCCGGTGAGACGGTCGATCACCATGATCTTGTCCACCGCGTCGCCCCACATCTCAATGCGGACGACCTCGTCCTCGTCCATCGGCGTGATCTCGATGACGTCGCCGCGCACCCGGAACGTGCCCCGCTGCGGATTGTAGTCGTTGCGCGTGAACTGCATCTTCACGAGCTGCCGCAGCAGCTCGTCGCGGTCAACTACCTGTCCTCCCCGCAGTCGCAGCGTCACCTCATCGTACTGCTCCGGCGACCCCAGGCCAAAGATGCACGACACGGACGCCACCACGACCACGTCCCGCCGCTCCATCACCGACTGAGTCGCCGAGTGCCGCAGCCGGTCTATCTCGTCGTTGACCTGGGAGTCCTTCTCGATGTACGTATCGGTGGCCGGCAGGTACGCCTCCGGCTGGTAGTAATCGTAGTAGCTCACGAAGAACTCCACGGCGTTGTTGGGGAAGAACTCCCGGAACTCCGCGCAGAGCTGCGCCGCCAGCGTCTTGTTGTGAGCGATCACCAGCGTGGGTTTCTGCACGGCCTCGATGACCTTTGCGACCGCGTAGGTCTTCCCCGAACCGGTGATCCCCCGCAACACCTGGTGCTGCCAAGCCCTGCCGATGCCCGCCGCAAGTCCGTCTATCGCCTGCGGCTGATCGCCTGTCGGCTCGAACTCCGAGATAACCTCGAACCTGCCCATCAGTCATCATCCGGGATACAGATGTCCGCGCCTCCGGCGCCTGCCGGCTGCACGGCTGCGCGGCTGCTCGCGATCGTATCATAGCACGACCTCACTGCCGCGGGAATCGCCCCTCGCCCCGGGACAGCCGTGGCGTGCGCCCCGCGATTGCGCGCGCTCACCGCGTCCCTCACATCAATAGAAGCCGATGCCCATGAGGTCGCCAAGCTCAAGCGATATCCGGCCGCTCTCCTCTGACCACCGCAGGCCGATCTCGGTCGCGCCAAGCCGCCGCGCAACCGTCACCTCGAAGTCGTCGTAGTCCCAGTCCTCGGCCTCATAGTAGCTCCCCGACACGCCGACCCGCCAGTTCCGATCGACGTAGTAGTCTACCAGGCCGAAGATGTACAGCTCCTCATCGCTCAGGTCATACGTGCTCGTGAGGTAGCTGCTCCAGCGCGTCCCGTGGTAGGCGCGCAGGTCCAGGTTCACCAGATGCTCGTAGCCCTCCGCCCCGTCGCCGCTGGTGAGCTGCCCCTGATAGGAGAGCCCTAGCGACTTGTCGCTGGTGACAACCTGCCGCAGCCGCAACTCACCCCGAAGCGAGTTCTGCTGGTAGCCGGTCGTGTCCCACGTGAACAGGTTGCTTATCGACGGCGTGATGCTGGTCCTCTCCCCCAGGTGCCGGCGCGGCAGGTCCATCGCCGCGTACATCTGGTGCTGACCCACCAGCCCATCGTCGTATCCGCCCAGATGCCGCACACCCACCGCCGTCCCCAGTCGGTAGCTCGCGTCCCACGCCCCCAGCGGCCGGTTCATGCTGAGCCAGTCTGCGCCGGTGCCGTACGAGAGGTCCTCCCCGCCCGGCTGCTGCACCCACGCGCTCAGATTCAGCCGCTGGTTCCCCCACCACTCGTAGATGTTGGCGTCTGCGTACCAGCTCTCGTGATCCGGCGAGTACGCGGTGAAGTAACCATCGCGTCGAGCGCCGAGCTTCCGCTGGTCGTGCCACTCGATCCCCCAGTCGTCCTGCGGCAGTCCCACCAAGCTCAGCGACCCCTCGGCCGTGCCCGTGTCGTAGGCCTCCTCCACCGCCACCGACCAGCCGTCCCGCGCGATGACCCTGCCCGACGCCGTCCCATGTTGCAGCTTCACTGCGCCCGTCCAGGTCTCCGTGACCCGGTAGAAGTACGGGAAATCAACCGCCAGCCCGCCGTCCGAGTTCACCCCAAGCAGCCCCGAGTGCGACGTGCCCGTGTACCCCGGCATGGCGATGATCCAGTAGCGAGGCAGGTCCAGCACCTTCTCACTCCCCGCATACAGCGTGGCGCCGCGCAGAACCACCTTCTCCTGTGGATAGATCGACACGCCGTCGGCTACCGCCCAGGCTGCCGCGTCTACCGTCTCCAGCCGCAGCCGATCCCCGCTGATCTCCTCCTCAGGCTCTCGCTCCTCCAGCGAATAGCAGTCGAAGCACAGCCGCTCAACGCCCTCCTCGCCCAGCCGGCGCAACACCCCCTCGCCCGACGCCAGTCCGTAGGCCAACTCGTCCGCCGCCAGGCTGCGCCCATCGACCTCCATGCGCGCGGACAGCGCCTTCACCGTCAGGCTGTTGACGTTCACCTGCAGCACGTCCTCGGCGATGATCCGGACGCCACCGAACTCGACCTCCGCATTGTCACGCGCCTCGACCACGGCTGAGTCGATGGCGTAGCCCACCCAACCACCCCGCACATGCACCACGCCCGTCCCACCCAGCAGCGAACTCCCTTCCTCCACGAAGGCCACCGTCACCCGGTTCTTCCCGTCGCCGCTGATCAGCTCGGCAAGCACCGTCGCCACCCCCGGCTCGATCGAGGTGGCGTACACGGTCGCGCTACCGCCCACCGTGGTCGTCGTCACCGCCTGACGTCGTTCATCGCCTCCGAGGCTCAGACTGCCCCCCTCGATCCGGAAGACCACCGTCGTCCCGTCCGCCACGGCTCGCCCGGCGGGATCGCGCAGTTCCGCCCGAATCGTCGCCGCCGTCTTCCCGTCCGCCGGCACCACCCGCGGGCTCGGCCACAGGTTCACCCTCACGCCGTCAAACCGCGGGGCTTGCGCCCATGCCACGGTCCAGCAGATCGTCAGGCTCGCCGCCACCAGCGTCCGTCTGGTCACCGTTATCCCCTTAATCGCCGCTGCCCGCGGGCCGGAACGGACCGCGGGCAGCGCTCACTTCGAGCATCACGCGACGCGACGAAACGCCCCGACGATTCCCTATCCCGGGAACACCGCCGATACGAACTCGGCCCACGCCGACGGCCCCGTCGTCGTGTACTGTGCCCGGATCTGATAGCGGTAGCTCACGCCCTCCTGCACATCGAAGTCCGCGAAGCTCGTGTCGTCCGCCTCGACGCTCCCCTGCGAGCCCGGGGCCGGGTTCCAGGTCGCGCCGTTGTCCGTCGAGCGCTGGATGTCGTACCGCAGTACCGTCAAGGTTGAGTTCGGCGCATCCCACAACAGCCTGATCGCAGCCGGCTCGATCTGACGCTCAAGATTGCGCGGTGCCATGGCGGTGGGCGAAGGCGCGTTCGGATCGTCATCCCCGCCACTGTTCGCGGCGATCACCAGCCCCGCCACCAGCAACACCGCCAGCGCCCAGCGCCAGCCCTTCGACTCCCTCCTCTCGCCCTCCTCAGCCGCCATCTCTTCCGCCGGCTTGCCCGCCAGCACCTCCGCGGCCTTGCGCGCTGCGTCACGCAGCGCCTCCCGCAGCAGCGGCGGCAGGCTGCCCTCGTAGCCCTCGCGCTCCCGGCTCGTCCCAGTCACGCCGAACGTGTTGCTCGGCTTCGGTCGCTCCGCAATCTGCAGCGTCGCTGGATCCAGGTTCTCCTGAACGCCGTAACACGTGCCGTTCAGAAGCACCGTGACCCCCAGCGGATCGGCGCTGGTGTCCACCGACACCACCGTCGCCATGCACACCTCATCCGCGCCCAGTGCATAGCCCATCTGGATCGCCGTGGCCGGATCGGTCACGTCGCCCTCCAGATCGACCGATCGAATCTGGCCCTCCTCAACAGCACGAAGCACCATCGGCGACGTGCGCGAGAACTCAGCCACGCGCATCCCCGCCACTTCGCTCAGCGCTATCTGGAGGTAGTCCGTCGCCCGCGAGCCCACGTCCTCATACCCCGAATCGCTTCCGTCCAACACCGGGAACAGCAGCAGCAGCCTGTCTTGTACTTGTGCTTCGGCCGTCGGCAGTACGCTCGTCGGCACCGCCACCACCAGCATGAGCGCCGCGAGCACGATGCTCACCGGGCCGACCAGCTTGCTGGATCGTATCGCCGTCATTGTTGCATTCTCCTATCCTATCCGCGTTCGGCTGCCTGACTGCCGGTGATGATCCCGGCGCCCTCACCGGGCTATCGTCGCGGTTCGGATCACGCTCGCCTGCTCGCCCGTCTCCGTGGAGCGGGCCGTTACCTGCACGATGTACGTCCCCGCCGGAACCACCGTCCCGGCGTCACTGAACCCATTCCACGTCAAGGTGTTCTGGCCCTCCCCCGTCTGCCGATTGGCCGCTACCTTCCGCACCACGCGGCCCGCGATGTTGCGCACCTGCACGTCCACCGTCGCCTCACTGCTGAGCGCGTAGATGATCTCGAGGCCCCCACCGCCGGCCGCTGCGCGCGTCGTCGCTGTCAGGCCGAGACTCACTGCCGCCCGAGGCCGCACCGTGATGCGGAAGTGTCGCGCTCCGCCGGCACCCGAGTTGTAGGTGTAGGACTCGCTCGTCCGCATGTAGGTCCGGCGCCCGCCCTCGAGGTCCTCCAGTGTGGCCACCACATCCTCCGGCATCTGCGAGGACAACCCGGGCCACCGCAGCGTGACCGGCGCTCCCGGCGCCTCAGCGACCACCGTCACGTCCCAACTCGACGTCTCCGAGCCCGCTGCCCGCGTGTCCACCAGGTACCTCAGACCGTCCTGTGCCCCGTCGATGGTGAAGTAGCCGTCAACCGCGGGCCCGGGGTTCAGCGCCGTCGGCGGCGCCGGCACGTCCTGCAGGTCCACGCTGTCGGACGCGCTCGACGACACGCCGAGGAAGCGCGGTGCCCGCCGGCGACCGCCGCATTCCACGATCAGCCCCACCCGCCAGCCATCACCGCTGGCCGCCACGCTTACCGGCTCGGCGTCGGACGCCGGCGAGTACAGACTCGGCGGCGGGAACACCAAGGCGACATCTCGGTACGCCAGCAGCCAGTAGCCCTCGAAGGGAACGACCATCGTGGTCTGCAGCGACGTCTCCCACGTGTACTCGTTGTTCTCCGCGTCGTAGCCGTACAGGACCGGTAGGATCAGACCCCTCTGAGCCGCCTCCGAAATCGTCCACTCGCTCCCCTGCGGCCCCAGAACACGGACCTGATCGAGCCGCATCGGGACCACGTACGGCCCGCCGATCTGGTTCCAGCCCGCCCAGACCGGCAGCGTGAATGCCTGGCTCTCGGATGCGGGTGTTGCCCCCGCGGGCAGCACGATCGTCTCGCGGTTCTGGTTCAGCAGCCAGATCCCCTCTCCCAGCTCGATGTTCGCAACATAGGGGTCCGGATAGGTCAGGTACTGCCCGCCTCCCGGGTCCCAGCGCCACATGGCGACCGGACCGCCTGGATAGACCGAGTCGCTCAGCGATCCGAACACGTTGGACGCATCCGAGTTGACGAACTGGTACGGAACCGACAGCATCTCGAGCCCGAGCAGCGAGTCGCGCGCGGGGATGATCGGCACCGCCGGGATGCTGATCTGGCGCCGCACGATCTTCCCCAGCGGCCCGGTGATCCTGATCTCCACCGTGCCGGGGCGTGTCGCCTCTGCCCGCACCATCCACCGCGCCATCGGCAGCGGCGACTGGTTGCGGTTCACCAGCCCCAGCGAGATCGTGCGAGGCTGCGTGTCGGGATACAGCTCCAGGCCCTCGGGCAGGCTGATGCGCACGCTGGCGTTGGTCAGCGGCGAGGTCCCGAAGTTGTCTACGGTCGCCACGACCTCGAACACCGAGTTCCCGTCCGGGTCCGTCAGGTAGTACTCCTCGATCTCCGGCGTGGTGGCATCGTCGCCCTCCTGGACGCGCAACTGCGCCGGCGCGTACGCCGCCAGAGCATAGGGCGGATCGTAGTCCACCGCGGCCGCGCCGAGACCGTAGTAGGTCACATAGCGCCGGCTCTGACCGGGCTGAAGCGTCCGCTCATCCCACCTCACCGCGTAGGCCCAGTCCTCGCCCAGCAGCGACGCGCGGGAGTTGGACTGGAAGTCCCACTGGTACGTGTTTCCCAGGTTCCGATACTGCCCGAACGCGATCTCGTTGGGCACCCCGCCGCTCTCCGACGCCATGCCCGCATCCCGCACCTCGGACCCGTCCAGAGTCCCGCGGATGCTCACCAGCGGATCGCTGGGGTTGTCGTGCGCCACCCATGCCGTGGGCATGGTGATTCCCGGATTGTCCGGGTCAGGAATCTTGGTCTCGTTCGTGATGACCGTCCCGTCGTCGAGGATGATCGCCGACCCGTCCCGACTGGCCGCGCCGAACAGCGCGTCGATCATGACGCGCAGCCCGATGCTGTGCGCCACGCTGTCGTCGTTGTAGACGATCTGGTCGAGCATGATGCCGTCGTGAACCAGCGTGTAGTTCACCCGAATCCGCACGTTCGGCATGTCCACCGTCGGAACGTCGGTCATAAGCGGAACCAGCACCTCGCCCAGCACATCGCGCGTGCCCGCCACCAGGTCCTGCGTCCAGAAGATCGGCAGGTCGGCCGGATCGTTCTCCTCGTCCTGGTTGAACATCTGCTGGTACGGGTCGAACGGGAACCCATCGACCGACAGCGTCACCTTCGACGTGAAGCTCGTCAAGTCCCAGTCCGCAGCCGTCGCCTCCAGGCTCGCGATCGGCCGGTTCTCGTCTCCCGCAACCAGCGGGTTGCCGCCCACGGCGACGTTGGCTCCCGTCCAGAGTTGGAAGCGGCCCGCAGGCTGGTACACATAAACCGGACCATTGCTGTTCGTCCCGGTCTGGATGAGCGCGGGGGCGTCCACCAGCAGGCGCGTCAGGCCCGCCGGATGGTTCACGGTTACGCGCGCATTCTGTCCCCAAGTTACGCCTTGCAGACCGACCACTATGCCTAGCACGCACAGCCACGGCCCGACCCGCCGCAGGCTCGTGAGCATCCGTCGATCACGTTGCCGCTCCACCAGAGGGTCAGCTCCTCTCGCCTTCAGCCCGTTACCGCACAATGCTGAACGGTCGTATTGCCTGCACCATCTGTCCGTCTGCTGCGAGTGCCGTCAGCCGGACGATATAGCGGCCCGATGGAACCGCGCTGCCCCGGTCGCTCATGCCATTCCAGGCCAGCGTCTGCTGCGTTCCGCCGTCCACCGAACGAGCCGGGAATTCCCTGATGAGCCGGCCCGCGATATTCCTGATCTCTACCGTCACGTCCGCGGGCTTCGTCACCGCGTAGGTGACCATCGCGCCCCCGCCCCCCGCGCCCTCCACCGCCGCAGTCTGCAGCGCCAGGGCGTCGCCGCCGCCCACGGTCGAGACACGCAGGTGCCGCACGCCGCCATCGGCCCCGGTGCGGAACCGATAGGCAGCGCTGGTCCGCATGTAGACCGTGTGCCCCGTCTCGAGGTCCTCAAGCATCAGCCGCACGTTGCCCGGGACTTCGGCGTTGAGTTCGGGCCACGCCACCTCCACCTCGGTGTCGGCCAGGCTGCAGGAGACCTCGATGTCCCACACCTGCGCATCGGCCGGGCCTCGCACGTCACGCGCATAGCGCCCCGCACGGTCGCCCCAACCGGGTCGTGACATCGACATCTGCAGCCCGTCCACGATCGGCGGCGGCTCCGGCAGATCCCACTGTGGGTCGTAGCCCGCGCTCGCCGCGGACTTCACCCCGATGATATTGCGCGGGTCCTGGTAGCTGCCCGCGCGCGCCCCCAGGCGCAGCAGCCAGCCGTCCTCAGCCGCGACTTGCTCCCCCGCTCCCCCACCGTCCGACAGCGTGCCGATGTTCGAGCTGTAGATCACCACGCGCGTGTCCTCGTTCACGTGCAGCCAATAGCCGGCCCGAGGCTGCATGGTCTCCGCCGTCGGATCCGGGTTGAAGTCATAGAACCCGGCCTGGCCGCCCACGCCCCGCACATACTCGAACAGGACGCCCTCCGTCACACCTGCACTGATCGCCTCGCGCAGGTCCTGTCGCACGCCGGCCGTCACGAACTGCACGCTCCCCCAGCTCACGGCCTCATCGTACGGGTTCCCAATCAGGTTCCAGCCGCGCGGCGGTTGCTGACCGCGGTAGAGCCGGATGTGCGTGCTCGCCACGTCGCGCAACGGCTGGCCCTGGATATCCAGCACCGCGTCGCGCGGGATACTCAGGAAGTACCCCAGCCCCGCCGGCGGATACGGAACCGTGCGGTCGTCCAGGTTCGCCTGCTGGCAGTCCGGCGGCACGAGGCTCGCGCGCACGTCCGGGTAGGGGTGATACTTGTCGAACGCCTCGTCCAGCGGCCACCAGCGGAACATCTCGAGGTCCGCCAGGGGAGTCCCCAGGATCACGCTTGGATCGGTCACCTGCAGATCGGTGTACGGGAACGATACAATCGACACGCCGCCGCGGATCGTTGGCGCCGCCACACGGAAGTTGGTCACCGCCGGCTCCGCCTCATTGCCGACGCCATCCAGCACACGAACAACGGCCGTGTGATTCGTTCGCGCCAGCACGCTGCCGATGTTCCACGTGAACTGGCCGGTGCGGTCGTCATAGAACTGGGTGATGTCGGCAACCGTGGACCCGTCGAACATCACCACGCCGTTGAATTCGACCGTTATCGTCGTGGGGTCAACGCCGCTGCCATCGTCCTGGATGAAGGCGATGATGGTCGGCGTGCGCGTGGTGATCGTCGTGCCGTTCTGGGGATATGAGATTGTGATCGTCGGCGCCCTGCTGTCCGCGCCCACACGCATGCTCAGACGACCCCAGCCGAACTCGTTGTTCGGCACCGGGTCGCCCAGGCGGATAGCCTGCCCCTGCAGTACGGTCTCCAGCTCGTCCGCCGTGCGATTCGGGTCCTCGGACAGCAGCAGCGCCGCCGCGCCCGCGACGTGCGGAGCCGCCGCCGACGTGCCCAGGAACGGTGAGTACCCTTCGGCCGCCAGGCTCGTGGTTACGCCGTCCAGCGCCACGAGGTCCGGCTTGATGATCGCCGGATGTCCCACCACCGGCCCCTGCGAGCTGAACGGCTCGAGGGCGTCGATGGGCAGCACCGGCACGAGCGGATCGGTAATCAGCGCGCCGCGCACGGCCCCGACCGCGTAGGCGCCCATGGCCTCGGCAGGGATCGTCAGGCTCGACGCGGCCACCTGGTTCGGCCCCTCAAGCGAAACGAGGGGTGAGAAGAGCTGGAAGCTGTCCTGATGCGTCGCGGGCCCCGAGACGTACTCGACTCGCAGCGTGTACGTCCCGGCCGTGTCGATGTAGGCGATCAGCGTATCGGCCGGCGGGTCGTCACCGTTCTGGCTGTAGCCCGACCGCGTCACCTCGTTGTCCGCGCCGTCGTAGAGCACGAGGTCATAGTCGTTGCTGGTCAGGCTGCCGGCCGTCTCGTACCAGCTCAGATAGGCGGTATACTGGCCGGCCGCCAGAAGCACATCAATGCCCTCGTCGCCCGCGCTGAACTCGTGCACGTCGTCGCGGTCACGGTCCATCCACTCGCCCTGGTAGTGCTCCTCCGCGTGGTTCCCCGCCGCGTTCACCCAGAACACGCCGCGATCACGCGCGCGGTTGACCGCCTGCGACACCGAGTGCGTCCCGTCGTACGGTCCGCCCAGCAGCCCCATCGACATGCAGGAGACGTCGATGCCCCGATTCGCGACGTACTCGATCGCGCTCTCCACCGCCATCTCGGTGTCAACCGCGACCAGGATGATGTCCGCCAACGGTGCCATGTCCGCGACGATCTCCGCGACCGCAGTCCCGTGATAGCTGGCGCCCATGGTGCCGTCGGCACGGAACGTGACCACCGCGTTCGCGTCAGCGGGGTCGATCGGGATCTCTGCGCTGTCGAAGCCGTTGAAGCCGATGTCAATGATCGCAACCGTTACATTCTGACCCAGCAGCCCGGCGCTATGGAATGGCACGGCGCCGACAAGCTGCACGCCCTCGCTGGTGGACGCCCCGTAGCCCTGCAGCGGGATCGCGTAGTCCGGAGGCACTACCTGCGACACATCCGGGAGTTCGGAGATCGCCAGCAGCCGGTCGGCGGGCACGAACGCCTCGACCCGATTGCCGTGGCGGAAGCGAACCCGGGCGCCGAAGGCCGCGAGCGACTGAGCCGCGGCGGCCATCTCGCTGCGGAACTCAATGACCACCAGCACGTCGCCGCCCGAACCCGGCGCGCTCAGCGCGCCCATCTGAGGAGCGGCCCCGCGCGCCGCCTCCATTGCCAGCGTGCGCAGCGGGCCCGCCAGGTCCGCGAGGCCCTGGGCCCCCCAGCACGGAGCGGCGACTATCAGGGAGAGCGCAAGCAGCGCGATCATGGCACCGCACGCGGGAGTCTCTCGATTGCGAAGCCGACTCACTTTGACTCCTCCTTCTGGCCGCACCACCGTGCGCGCCAGCTCTGGAGCACTTGCTGCATTCGTCTCTGCTATTCCCCGAGCGACACGGGCCCGATCACGCTGCGTCATCGCCCCGCCGCGGGTTGTCTGTCGTCCGTCGCATCAGGTCCTGCTGCCGCCCACAATACAGCCGCGCCAACTCGCCCCACCCGCTCGTTGCGGCGAAACCGTCCTGCCGCGAACCGTACCCCTCGGGCAGCCTGGGCAGGCCGCCCGGCATCAGTGCCACAAGCCCGCACCCATCCTCCACCCCGACATGGCCCACGGTGCAGGCGTCAATCGCGTCCACGGTGTTCTTCGCCGCTTCGGCCAGACTCTCATCCGACGTCCCGCCCAGCCGACAACACAGCTCCCGCACGTCGCACAACTCCCGCTCCGCTCCCCAGTCCCGACACAACCCCCGCCCCAGCGCCACCGCAGCCACTCGAGCCTCGGGCTCCGCCGCGACCGTCTCCGCAAGCACCTGCACGGCCTCGGCGACTGTCACCAGCCCGGCGGGCCGCACTGCGATCAGCGGGGTCGCCTGCCCCCCGTCCCCACCGGCCGCGACTGCGAGGCATTGGAGGGCCCAGCCCTCTGCCGTTACCCCTGACGTGCTCTGCGCTGTGCCCAGGACTGCCCCCCAGGGCATTCCCGCTGCCGGGAGCCTCGACGGCGATGCCACCACGACCTCCGCCGCTTCTCGCAGTTCCCATAGGACCTCTACACCGGCCCCGAAACAGCAGTCCAACACCAGCAGGTCCACCCCGCCGCCGCCCACCACGCCCTCGGCCAGCTCCACCGGCGTCAACACGTCGCGCGCGCTGCTGTCCACCGCCACCGCCGGCCCCGAGTTCCAGCGCCGCCGGTCGGCGCCGCGGCCCGCGGCGCTCGCGCCGTGGCCGAACACCACCAGCGCCCATCGCTCGGCGGGCACCCGCGATCTGGCCCAGTGCAGGAACGCCGCCACCGCGTTCGCTGTCGCCACGTTCCCCTGGGCGCCGACATCCACCGCCTCGCTGATCGGCCGCCCTGCGTCGGGCGCCACGACCATGCGGGTCACGGCGTTCGTCTCGGCTCCCGCCCCGCGGTCCACCTGAAGCGCCAAAGGCCATCCGCCGGCCCGGGCGCCGCGTTGCAGCTCGGCGACGTAGCGCTCACCAATGCTGCTCAGATCACCATCCGCGCACACGTACGCGGCGATCCCCCAGCCCGGTGCGCCCGCTTCCTGCGCTGCGGCCGCCGCGCCCGGTGTCACCAGGACCCAGGCCACGAAGCCGATCAGCGACAAGCCGCCCGTCCGCACCATCCTCGTCCGACCCCTCAGTTGTCAGCGTGCTGAACTGCGGGCCATCCGTGCGTCCTAGTGCTCCGGCACAGGATGCCGGTAGCGCCCAAAGCCGAAGCTACCCGAGTAGGCCCCGCCCGGGCCGAGCCGATGGCTCGCCGCGCTGGTTCCCGGCGGCGGCGGCGGCGCGGTCGCGGTGGTGAAGGTCCGAATCGCGCTGAACAGCCAGCCGCGCTGCGCGAGCCGACCGTTCTCCGGCTGTGCCTCGCCCGAGCGCCGCGCGCCGACGCGCCAGTAGAAGCGGCTGTTGGGGACGAACGTCTGGTTGATGGTCTGGAACATCGTCCCCGTCGTGTCCTGCCGAATCTGCACCTGGAAGTCCGGGTTGCGCCGGCCGTCCGGATCGTCCTCGGGGAAGACCTGCAGAATGTACTCGTTCGCGCCCGTCGTCGCGTTCCAGGTGAAAGTCACCGAACTCGTCTGCTGGTTGCTCGCCCCGTTCTCCGGCGACTGCAGGATCGGAGGCGTGAAGTAGGTCACGCCGTCGGTCGGCGTACTGCCCTCGCTCAGCGCGTCCTCCGGTTCGACCGCGAGAGTGGGCGTCTCGAGCTGCTGTGGCCTGACCCCGGCCGTCGTGATCGGCGAGCCGCTGCCGGCCCGCGCCGGAGGCTCGATCACGCGCTGCACGCGGTGGTAGTAAGTGTGCCCGGCCTGCAGCGGCCAGTGATAGAACAGCAGGTCGATGTCGCCGTCCTCTTCGTCACCGTCCGGAGTGATGTAGCTGAACTCGGCCTCGACCTCGAACGGCCCGCCGAAGGCCGCGTTATCATCCCACACACCACTCGGCAGACGGGGTTCGTCTACCCAGCCCACGAGCTTGTCGGGCGTCATGCTGAAGAACTGCTGGCCATCGCTGCGGAAGAACAGCCATGCGAAGATCTGATCGCGCAACGGGATGTTCCGCGCCGGCACGTGGATCCTGACTACGGCTTCGTCGCCCGGCGCCTGCTGGAACAGGTGCGACGCCACGCCGACAGGACCGTCCGACGTGCTGGGACCGGAGGCGACGGCCACCACTCCGAACAGTGCCAGCAGTGCCGCAACGGTCGTCAGCGTCTTCTTGTTGTTCTGCTTGCGCTCCTGGGCCCGGACCCGTTCCGGCCCGCTATAGAGCCTGTGGACCCGGTCACCCACGCGCGCGCGCCCTTCCCCCAGCGGCATCATCGTCGAAGTCCGGGCGCCCACCTCGGAGACCGAGTAGGTCCCGACCTTCACCATGATCAACTCCTGCAGATCCCGCTGCCACACCGGGCGGAGCAGCAGTACCTCCACGCCGCTCTTAAGCCGATCGTCCTGGCCCAGGTTCACGGTCGCCACACCGAGGTTGTTGACCGAGGTGATGAAGCCCTCAGGCACCCGGTTGACCAGGATCTGCTCGGTCGCCATTTCGGCGATCTCGCGCACCGCGTCGTTGACAACGCGGGACTCCTCGCCCTGCCAGCCGGGGATCGGCTTCGTGACCGTCGCGACCATGGCGCCGTTCAGGAACTCACCGGTGGCGACATCAAGCAGCGCCACCGAGAGCGTAATCGTGACCTGGCCCGTGTCCTCGTTCACGCGCAGCATCATGATCTGACCGCTGGCGACCTGGTCCACCTTCAGACGCTCGCCCAGCCGCTTCTGCTCGGCCACCGACAGCGGCGGGGCCAACTCCAGCGCCGCCAGTTCGCGCTCAAGATCCCGCTTCGACGTCACGATGAACTGCCGCGACGCCTCGAAGGCCAGCGCCAAGGCGTCCGTCGCCTTCTGGCTGACCACCGAATCATTGGACCCGGCGACGTCCAGGATGGGCAGCACGATCACCGTCGCGCTCTCCACCACTGGTTGCGCCTGCGCCTCTGCCACCACCGGGAAGCCAACCACTGCGTACGGTACGACCATGGTTGCTGCGACGTAAAGTGCCACGTACTTCCAGGTACGTCCCTCGTATAGGCGATGCATTATCCCGTTGCTCCTCCCGGCACGCGGCTCCGCACAACAATGCGCCCGGTATTGCGCACGCTATTCGGCCCGTTCATCCGTCCAGGCCCGCCGCGTTGGGGCGGCGGGCGGAGCGTTCACCGGCCCAGCCTCATGGTACCGACGGCCTGTGCCTGCTGGCCGCTCGTCGCCCGGGCCTTCACCACGACCAGGTACATCCCTGCCGGCGCGCGAGTGCCTTGGGCCGTCATCCCGTCCCACGTCACGCGCTGGGCCCCCGCGGTCTGGACCGCGCCGCTCATCACCGTGTCCACGACGCGGCCAGCGATGTTCAGCACCGCCACATCCACCTCGGCGTCCACCGACAGCGTGTAGCTGATCTCCGCACCGACGCCCGCCTGACGTGCAGCCGGGGCCGAGACGGCCAGACACGCGTCGGCGTCCAGCAGCCGTACCTCAAGCTCGCGACCGCTCTCCCGGGCCGTGAACTCATAGCCCTGGGAGGTGCGCATGTAGACTTGGTTCCCCGTCGCGGGGTCGAGGAGCACCGGCCGCACGTCCGCCGGCACCGACGACACATCGGGCCAGGCCACCCGCACCCGCTCGCCGGCCGGGCCCAGCACCCGCAGCGTCCACGTGGTGCCCGCCTCCGCCGGCCGCAGGTCCACCGCGAACCCGCCATCATCGCCCGCCGCCGCATACACGCACGTCTCCATGCCGGGCGGCGGGGGCTTGAGCATGTCCATGCCTGCGTCGAAGCCGTCGGTCGCCGTCGGCGCACAGCCGATCCACGTCGCCGCGTCGGCGGCGCCGCCGCTGCTTACCACCAGCGGCAGCAGCCAGCCGCCCTCGGGCGTGGCGACCGCCGAGCGCGTCGCCTCGGCGCCCACCGCCAGCGTATCCGTGCGGCGGTCGCCGATGATCGTGATGTCCTCGCCGATGTTAAGCCAGTACCCCACAAAGGGCTCGGCGACGGCCGATGTCGTGTAGGCGCCAAGCACGTAGGCGAACAGCGGACTGCGCACCAGACCTGTGGACATCGCCTGCTGCATGCTGCGTACGACGCCGTTGCGGTCGCGCACCTGCAGCGAGTAGAAGTCGAGCGCCTCCGTGAAGAAGTCGCCCATGATGTTCCATCCGCCGGTCCCCGCCTGCAGCGCGACCTCATGCACGTCTTCGGCCTCGATGCCCTCCTGCGACAGCTCCCTGATCTCACTCAGCCTCAGCCAGTACCCGGTCCCCAGCCGGAACCTGTCGGCCGGCGTGGACGGATACAGGTGATACCGGCTGTTGTTCGGCTCCCACGCGGCCATCTTCAGGGTCGCCGCATCGGCGCCCAGCAGCTCAGCGGGATCGATGCTCGGGTAGTCGTACGGCAGCGAAATGAGCTGCAGACCGGTTGGGAACGTGCGGATACTGCTGATCGCGAAGTTGATTCCCGCGGTCTCCTGCCCGGTGACCACGTTGACGATCCGTTCGGCCGGTGACACCGTGAAGCCCACCGGATCCGGCCGCACCGTGATCTGACCGGTCGGCACATTGGTAAGCCGGTAGTTGTAGAGCTGTCCGGTGCCCGGGTCGGTCGCGGTCTGGCTCGTGACCGTTGTCGCGATGATGCTCTGACCCACGACCAACTCCACCGTCACGCCGCCCACGGCCTCGCCGCTCAACGCTCGCGAGATCATCCCCGAGATGCTCCCCGGCGGCTCGCCCTGCAGCGTCAGCATGACGTCCTCGGTCGCCGCGGCCATCACGCTCACGGCCTCGGGGTCGGAGCGCTGGAAGCCTGGTGCAACGGCCTCGACCGAGTAGTCGCCAGGCTGCACCGGGATCGCGGCCTCACCGTTCTGGTCGGTCGTCCCGTCGGTCACGAGCGTACTGTCCGTCAGCACCTCGACCAGAGCGTTCCCGAGCGGGTTGCCGTCCGTGTCGGTAACGGTCGCCATGATCGTCCCGGGCGCCGCGTCCAGGGCTATGTCAACCGTGGCCGTGTTGCCACTGGTGATCGTGGTCATGACCTCTTCGGTGCCGTAGCCGATCGAGGTTCCGTCGGCCACCACGATGACCTCGCCCGGCGGGATGTCGCCGATGATGTAGGTGCCGTCCGCCGCCGTGGTGGTGCACGCGATGAGCTGGCCGCGCTCGTAGATGTCCTCGCCGTTCTGCGCCGCCTGACTCTGACCGTTGCCGTCCTCGGGCTCCTCGGGCTCGGGCAGCACGGCCTCATAGGCGCACACCTGCACGGTCGCCAGCGGCTCCCCCGTGGCCAGCGACGTGACCGTCCCGCGGATCGCGCCCGGCTCGGCGCGCGTGATGGCGAAGTCCACGACCGGGTAGGTCAGACCGCCGTGCGTCGGGTTGGCCTCTGAGTGGTCGATCTCGAAGCCCGGGCGGTAGGCGCTCAACGAGTAGCTGCCCGGCGGCACGCCGCCCATCACGTAGCGCCCGTCCTCCTCGCACTCCACCGCTGCTACCATCGTGCTTCCCCGGAACAGGCGCACGATGGGTGTCGGGTCATTGATCGGCTGGTTTCCGTCGCTGATCGACAGCACAAATCCCTGGAAGCCGCCCGTGCGCAGCCAGCACAGCGTGTTGTGCATGAACTTGGCGCGGTAGTTCAGACAGTGACAGGGCGAGTCTCCCCACACCTTGTGGGTCTGCTCGAAGCCCCACGCATAGTACGCCATGCGATAGCCGCCGCCCGGGGCCTCGTAGCGCACCCCCGCCACCTCACCGCTGTCGTAGTTGTGCGTGACGATGCCGCCGACGGGCGCGATCACATCCGGCCACACGGTGACGTGGGAGCAGTCCTGCGCGTAGATGATGTTGTTCGTGACCCACCAGCCGAGTGCAAAGTCATCGTCGGGGATCTCGACATCCTTGGGCGGCCAGAACCCGAACGGGTGCGTGACGACCGGGTCGCCATCCACGCCGTTGGCGAAGTCCGGCACAATGGCCCCGCCGGGGGCCGGATTGGCGTCGTCCCGCACATAGGCGGCGTGCAGGTAGTTGGTGTAGAAGTTGTTCGGCGACGTGCCGTCGAGCGTGAGGGCGAAGCCGATGTCCTGCCCCGAGATCATGAGACGCCCGCCGCGGTCCAGGAAGGTGGACAGCGTCGCCTGCGTTGTCGCGTCCACCAGGCTGCCCGGGCATGCCCACACGTCACCGCTGTGCGGCGCCGCCCACACGATGCAACGGTCCGCCACCAGGACCTCCCGCGTGTCGGTCAGGTCCGGCACGGTAAGCTGCACCTCACGCGTGGGCAGGTAGTAGACCAGGTCCGTCATGGTGAGCGCGCCCCGGCAGATGATCCGCCACATATCGTACGGCTCGCCGGTGCCCTTGGGCGCATCCCGGATGGTATTCCGCGCGCCGCCGCCGCCCGGGTTGGTGGTGTAGTAGCTCTCCACGGGATAGGCCGTGGGCCAGTCGTTGTTCGCTCCGCTCGCCGCGAAAATGAAGCCTTGGCCCTCGCAGTAGTCATCAACCAGCAGCGTGTTCGTCTTCGGCTCGAACACCAGGGTCGTGAACCCGTACACGTC
This sequence comes from Candidatus Zipacnadia bacterium, assembly GCA_029820915.1. Classification (GTDB taxonomy): domain Bacteria; phylum Armatimonadota; class Zipacnadia; order Zipacnadales; family UBA5352; genus JALGVA01. Next base: position 20,604 of record JALGUI010000002.1, read on the forward strand.
GTCGTACTCGAACGAGTTCCCGCCGTTGTCCTGCACGTGCATGTCGATGATGTAATCGGTCGGCGACATCCGCGTCGTCCACACGCCGCTGAAGATGCCGTCCCCGGCCACGTCGTCCCCGTGCGCCGGGTCCCCGTCATCGAACAGCTCCGTCTGCCCCACCGTGTCGCAGTCCAACTCACGTGCCACGATACGGGTTTCGCATGTCTGCATCTTCTCGTAGTCTTCGCCGTCACCGTAGTACGCGAAGATCTTGTGGTCGATGTTCTGGCTGTCGTCCTCGGCCGAGTCGGGGTCCTTGAACTCAGCCACCACCTGCGCCACGCCGGTGTCCCGGTCGAACACCTCGACATGAATGGTGACGTCGCTGCCGGGCGCTACCCAGCGCCGCGGCGCATCCACCCACGGCAGGCCCACCAACGCCGGCGGCACCGGGTCGCCGGCCTCGAGCCGCCAGATGTCGGGCTCGACGCCGGCGCCGTCATTGCGCCACGAGGTGAAGAAGATGCGTACCGGCTCACGCGGGTTCAAGCCGGGGTTGAAGGTGGGATAGCGGTCGTCCTGGGTGTCCAGCGTGTCGAGGTTGCTGCGGAGCAGCGCATCGAAGGTGTCCTCGCCCGCCGGCGACACCGTGTAGATGTTGTAGTCGGGCGCGGGATCCATGGCGTCAATGAGCCGGTCGGAGGCGAAGGCGATGAGCTGACCGTTGTGGCGCCAGGCCGGATCCGTGTCATTCGCCGCCGGGTTCCCCCCGCCGGTGGTCACCTGCTGCTCGTTGCCGCCGTCGGAGCCGATGCGCCAGATCCGGCTGCCACCTCCGACGCCGGAGCGCGTGAACAGAATGGGGGCCGCGCCGACGCCGGCCGTTGGCGCCCACTCCGGCTGCGTCTCATCGGGGGGCGTCTGGATGATCGCCCGCGGCAGCAGCGAGCCGTCGGAGGGGATGATGAACAGGTCGCGGTTGCCGCCATTGTCGCCGCTGTAGACGATCCAACTGCTGTCCGGCGACCACGTCGGCTCATACTTGTTGCCCGCGGTGGAGGTGAGCTGTTGGATGGTGCCGGTGAGCACCTCGACCGTGTAGATCTGCGAGACGCCGCCGGCGTTGGACGAGAACGCGATCAGTCGGCCGCCCGGGCTGTACGCGGGATGCAACTCGTCGCCCGCCATGTCGGTGAGCTGTGTCGCGAACGAGCCGTCCACGCGCAGCAGCCACAGGTTGAAGTCGTCCGCCGTGGCGTCGGGATCAAGCTGCCCGTCGCCGTCCTCATCCACGCCGTTGGTGGAGATGACGATGCGGTTCAACTCACCATACGTCGCCGAGTTGGCGTAGAACTCCTGGCTGGCCGTGGCGGTGGGAGTCAGTTGGATGTCGGGGATCGGCCCCGAGCCCTGTTGGGCCCGCATCGCCATCTCGTCGAACAGCCAGTCCGGCCGCGCCATCCCCATGTACCGTCGGCCGCAGGGCAGCAGAAGCCCTGTGGACGAGTACGATGCCGCAGTCAGCGCGGCCAAGGAGCGGGCCGGCTTCGCCGGGGCACTTGGGGAGGCGACACAACTCGCAAGGATTATCGCGGCGGATAGCACAACGACTAGTGTCAGAAGGTTGTGCCCCTTCTGCAACACAATCACTCCCCCGGGCCTGCGGCTTCGACCCGTTCGCTCGCTGCGGTCCGTGCTTCGCGTGCCCTGCGTATCCTCGTTCAAATCCGGGCCTCACCCGTTCCGGGTCGGACCCCGAACGGCGCCCCCGCCCGATCAATCCCACCTCAACACCCGAGGACGACTCTACCCGCCTTGAGGCCCTTCGCAGCGCGCAACCGACTGTCCGCGCGCGGTCCGCTCTGGTCCGACAATAGCCCTACTTCGGCAGCGGATTATAGCACACACTTGCACAGCAACGCAAGCTATGCCCGGTTAACCAACCGTGACGCCCTCCGCCGCCCCGGACTTGATGCGCCCCAACCTGTGCCGACTACCTGCCCGCTTTGACAAGTTGCCCCCACAACCGTTGCGCCGCCTGCCGCGTCGCCTGCTCATCGCCCTCGGCTCGAATCTCGCGATCCGCCCGGAAGTCCCCCAGCCCCAGCTCGTCCTGCAGCGCCACCAGCCCCTCCGCGTATTGCCTGCCGACGCCATCCCGTGCCATCAGCCGCGCGACGCACTGCTCCCGCGGCGCCGTGACCATCACCGTTGCATCCACCAGACCCAGCGCGCCCATCTGCACCAGGTTCGCCGCCTCGATTGCGATGGCGGGTGGACGCTCGGCGCGCTCCCGCTCGGCCGCGATGCGCTCCGCCATCCGCGCCACCATCGCCGGATGGACCATCCGCTCGAGCCTGTCAAGCGCGGACCGGTCGCGAAACACCACCCTACCCAGCGCCCGGCGGTCCAGACTCCCATCGGGCCGCAGATACTGCTCGCCGAACTCGTCGATCACTGCAGCCAGCAACTCGGTGCCGGGGGCCAGCACCTCTCGTGACACGTCGTCGGCGCGTATCGCGACGGCACCCAAGCGCTCCATCTCGGCCAGCACCACCGACTTGCCGGCCGCGATCGGCCCGATCAGCCCTATCACGACCACGCCGGGCGCCTCCGCGCTGCGCTGCAATCAGCCATGACGGCGACTACTGCTCGGCCTCAGCATCCGCTTCGGTCTCACCTGCGTCCTCGTCCGCCTCAGCAGGCTCGGCGGCGGCGGCGGCGCCCGCCTCAGCCCCCACGTCAGCGACCCCTTCCTCGTCGGCCTCAGCAGCCTCTTCGTCCACGGCGTCGGCGGCCTGCTCGGCCTCAGCGGCCCCTTCCTCCTCGGCCTCAGCGGCCCCTTCCCCCTCGGCCTCAGCAGCCACTTCCTCCTCGGCCTCAGCCGCCTCTTCCTCCTCAGCCTCAGCCGCTTCGTCGTCTACGACCTCGGCCTCAGCCGCCCCTTCCTCCTCGGCCTCAGCGGCCCCTTCCTCCTCGGCCTCAGTGGCCCCTTCCCCCTCGGCCTCAGCGGCCCCTTCGTCCGCGGCGTCAGGCGTCTCGGCGGCGTCCACTTCCACGCTGTCGGCCGGCTCCCCTGCCTCGGTCGCGAGTTTCTCGACCGCGGGCGCGGCCTCGTCGCCGTCCAGCTCCGCGGCCACGGCGCCCAGCACGTCCGCGAACCGGTCGCCCAGCGTTGTCTTCGGCTCCTCCTGGTCGGCCATGTACCTCTGGTACTCCTGCCGTTCCTTCTCCGCCATGGCCGCCACAAGCGACAGTGTCATGCGCCGCGCCTGCGGTCGGAGCTTGAGCACCTGAAGCTGCAGCTCCTGCCCCTCCTCGATCACGTCGGACGGGGTCTCGACTCGCCTGTCCGACAGCTCGCCGACGGGGAGGAAGCCCTCGACCTCGAACTCCGTCAGCTCCACGAACGCGCCCGTGCGCACGATGCGGTTCACTCGGCCCGTGACCGTGGAGCCCGGTCGCAGTGCCTTGCCGACCTCATTCCACGGGTCGGGCAGAATCTGGCGGCGGCCCAGCGAGATCCGGTCGCGTTCCTGGTCGATCTCGAGCACCACCACGCGCAGCGTGTCGCCCACGCCGCACACATCTGAAGGGTGCGCCACGCGACCCCACGACATCTCCGAGACATGCAGCAGGCCGTCCACGCCGCCGAGGTCGATGAAGGCGCCGTAGTCGGTGATGTTGCGTACCTTGCCCTCGCAGACCAGGCCCTCGTGCAGCTTGGCCATCGTGTCCTCGCGCCGGTGCTTGCGCTCCTCCTCGACCACCAGGCGGTGCGACAGAACCACCTTCTTCCGCTCCCGGTCCGCCTCCAGCACCTTCAGGCGCAACGAGCGTCCCACGAAGCGGTCGAGATTGCGGACGTCGCGCGTCGCCACGTGTGAGGCGGGCACGAAGCCGGACACGCCCAGGTCAACACGCAGGCCACCCTTGACCCGATCCGTCACCATCGCGTCCAGGATCTCCCCGCTGTCCAGCGCGCTCATGACTCGGTTCCACACGCGCTCGTAGTCCGCGCGCTTCTTGGAGAGGATCGTCATCTCCTCGTCGTCCTGCAGCTTGACGACGGCGACCTCGATATCGTCGTCGCACTCGGGCATGTCGGCGCGGTCGAGGAACTCGTACATAGGTACAATGCCCTCGGCCTTCCCGCCCACGTCCACCAGCACGCCGTCCTCGTTGACCGCCACGACAACGCCCTTGACGATGTCACCGGGCTTCAGGCTCACCGGCCCCGCGTCATCAAGGTCAACGTCGTCCATGCTCGTGGGCTCGTCTCGCCCGGTCGCGTCGTGCTCCTCGGCAGCCTGCGGCGTCTCGTCGGTCCGGGGCGCCTCCGCCTGCTGCTCTTCGTCGCCGGATTGCTCTTCCTTCCGCACGGCCTCCGCCTCACCACGGTCCTCGAAATCCCAGGCAGACATCTCCAGGTCCTCCCTCGTCCACGGGCGGGCGCCCTTACGGCGTCGCATCCCGCGGACCTCAACACCACATCGTCCGTCAGTGGTCTCGGTTGCTCGAATGTACCTGTGACGACCTACGACTCAGTCTCCATGTCACGCCAATTCGTCCCCACGGCCACGTCCACGACCAGTGGCACCGCCAGGTGGAACGCCGTCTCCATCACCTCCCGCACCAACCCCGCCACGACCCCGACCTCCCCCTCAGGCACCTCCAGCACCAGCTCGTCATGCACCTGCAGCAGCATCCGGCTGTCCGGGCAGACTTCGCGCAGCCGCGGCGCAAGACGAATCATCGCCACCTTGATGATGTCCGCCGCGGTACCCTGGATGGGCGTGTTGACGGCGGCCCGCTCGGCATACGAGCCCGCGCGGCTGTCCGAGCTTGTGATCTCCGGCAACGGCCGCTTGCGCCCGAGCAGCGTCTCTACGTACCCCTGTTCGCGCGCCGTGGCGACGATTCGGTCGATGTAGGCCCGCACGCCAGGGAGTGCGTGGAAGTAGTTCTCGATGAAGGTCGCCGCCTCCTCCCTGCTCATGCCAAGCTGTTTGCCCAGCGCCGTCGGGCCCTGCCCGTACAGGACCGCGAAGTTCACCGTCTTCGCGCGGCCCCGCATCTCGTACGTGCACTCCTCGGCCGCCACGTCGAACAGCGCGGCCGCCGTCTCCGTGTGGATGTCCGCGCCCGCGTTGAAGGCGCTCACCAGCCGCGCGTCGCCGCTGATGTGCGCGAGGATCCGCAGCTCGATCTGCGAGTAGTCCGCCGACAGCAGCGTATAGCCCTCATCGCTCACGAAGCAGCTTCGGATCTCGCGGCCCCACTCGGTCCGGATCGGGATGTTCTGCAGGTTCGGGTTGCGGCTCGACAGCCTGCCCGTCGCGGCGACCGTCTGCTCGAAGGTCGTGTGAACGCGACCGGTCTCCGGGTCCACCTCACGCAACAGGCCATCCACGTACGTGGACTTGAGCTTCGCGTACTCGCGATGCTCGAGGACCAGCCGGGCGATCTCGTAATCGTCGGCCAACTCCTCCAGCACCGCCGCGCCGGTTGACCATCCCGTCTTGGTCCGCCGGCCCCTCGGTAGTTCGAGCCGCTCGAACAGCACCTCGGAGAGCTGCTGAGGCGACCCCACGTTGAAGTCGCCGCCCGCGATCTCGCAGATTCGCGCCTCAAGCCCGCGGGCCATCTCGTCGAGCTGCCCGCCGACGGCCGCGAGCTTCTCCGCGTCCACCGCGATGCCCGCGATCTCCATCTCTGCCAGCACCGGCGTCAGCGGCATCTCGAGGTCGTCGAACAGCGCCAGCTCACCGGCGCGGTCCAGCAGTGCCCGCAGCGGCTCGCGCAGCTCGGCCACCGCGACGGCCTCCGCGGCCGCCCGCGGCGCCGCCGGCGCCCGCTCGGCCTCCGCCTCACCGTCGGCGCCCGGGAGCGCGCAGCCCAGGTGCTCCTGTGCCAGCAGCCCTATCGAGTGGTTGCGCCGGTTCGGCCGGAGCAGATACGATGCGATCTCCGGGTCGAACTCCGCGCCGCCGACGGCCATCCCGAGCCCACTCAGCGCGCGGGCCAGCGCCTTCAGGTCCGCGGCCCGCTTCTCGATCCCGGGGGCGGCCAGCTCCGCGGCCAGCGCGGACAGGTCCAGCTCCTCGCCGCCGTCGTCGCCGAACAGCGTTCCCGCCTCGCGCGCCGGCCCGCCCAGCGGCACAACCAGCGCCCCGTCCTCCCCCTGCGCAACCGCCAGCACGGGCCCCGACTCGTCCGCCGCGAGCGCCATGGTGATCTGCCCGTCCTCGCGGATCGCGGCCACCAGCTCGTCGAGCCCGTCCTGCCCGCCCACGACCTCGGCCCGGATCTCCCGCCCACCCGCATCTCCGCTCGGCAGGCGGTCCAGCAGGCTCGTGAACTCCAGCCGTGTCGCCAGCTTCCTGAGCTTCTCGGCCTGCAGCCCCCGCCAGGCGATCTCGTCGAGCGCCACCGCCACCGGCACATCGGTGCGGATGTGCGCCAGGCGCTTGCTCAGCGCCGCCAGCTCCGGGTTCTCCTCCAGCCGGCGGCGGATGCGCGCGGAGCCGATCTCGTCGATGCGCTCCAGCGCCGACTCCACCGAGCCCATCTGCTGCAGGATCTCGAGCGCGCTCTTGTCGCCGATGCCCGGCACCCCGGGGATGTTGTCCGAGCTGTCCCCCGCCAGCGCCTTCAGATCGACCAGCCGCTCGGGATCCAGGCCGTACTCCTCGCGCACCGCCTCCACGTCGTAGCGCTTCGTCTCCTTGATCCCGCGCAGGGTCGCGACCACCTCGACGCCATCGCGCACAAGCTGCAGCAGGTCCCTGTCGCCGGTGACGATGGTGACCTGCAGTCCCTCGTCGGCCGCCCGCGCCGTCAGAGTCCCGATGACGTCATCCGCCTCGAACCCGCCGACCGCCACGCCCGCCAACCCCAGCGCGTCGATTACGTCGTCCAGCAGCGGCATCTGCGCCTTGAGTGCCTCATCCGTCGGCGGCCGCTGCGCCTTGTACTCCTCGTACATCTCATCGCGGAAGGTCGGCCCGGGCAGGTCCAGCGCCACGGCGGCGTAATCCGGCTGCTCCTCCTCCAGCAGCGCCAGCAGCATCTGCAGGAAGCCGTAAACGGCGTTCGTGGGCCGGCCGTCGCTGGTGCTCAGCGGCGGCAGCGCGTGGAACGCGCGGTGGAACAGGCTGTGACCGTCAACCAGCAGGACCTTCTCCGCCATTCGCCGCTACGTCCCCGGTGGCGCGCTCTGCATGTCACGCCCGAACGTCTAGTCCGTGATCCGCATCAGGCTGTCAATGTCGTCGAGGCGACTGTCATAGAGCAACTTGTCGAGGACCCGGTGCCGCATGAGCTGATCCATGCCACCCATCCAGTCCAGTATCCCCGCGCCGCCGCTGATGTCCTTGATGCGCGGCTCGCCCTCGATCCCGCCTAACTCCCCGGCGAGCTCCACCGCGCGGTAGAAGTTGCCCAGCTCGTCGATCAGCCCCAGCTCCAACGCCTGCTCGCCCGTGAAGATGCGGCCGTCCGCGAGCTCACGCACCGCGGAGACCTCCATCTCCCGGCCCTCGGCCACGGCCTCGAGGAACTGCTCGTACATGTCGTCCAGGACGTCCTGCATCAGCTCGCGCTCGTCCTCGCGCATCGGCCGATAGGGCGACCCGGTGTCCTTGTACGGCCCCGTGGTCAGGTTGCCCCCCTCCAGCCCGATCCTGTCCATCAGCCCGTACCACTGCAGGTACGCCATCCGCACGCCGATGCTGCCCGTGACGGTCGAGCCATTCGCCACGATCCTGTCCGCCGGGGCCGCGATGTAGTAGCCCCCGGACGCCGCCACGTCGGCCATCGACACCACCACCGGCTTCGTCTCGGCCAGCCGCCGCACTTCCTCGTAGATCTCCTGCGACGCGGCCGCGCTGCCCCCGGGGCTGTTGATCCGCAGCACCACCGCCCTGATGCCGTCGTCGTCGGCCGCCTTGCGCAGTTGCGCCATCGTTACCCGCGCCCCCCCCATCGGCGCACCGAACAGCGACTGCTCACCGGCGGCGCTGATCGCCCCACTCACCGTGATGACGCCGACGTGGTCGCCGAAGCCGCCGAACGGCTCCCCCGCGCCGGACGCCAGCGCCACCACCGCGACGATCACGAGCACCATGCCGCCGATGAGCACCATCGCGCCGAGTGCGATGGCGATGATCGGCAGCCAGTTCCGCTTGCGTCCCTCGCCCGAGGGCGGGGGAGGCGGTGGCGGAGCCGGTTGCTGTGGCGACTCGTATTGCGGTTGCTGCGGCGCCCCCGTGGACCCCGTCCAGCTTCCCTGTGCGTTGTCCATTTGCCCGCCCTCCATCGTCCTCCTCAGCTCAAGCCGGCGCCGCGCCGCGGCGGGACGGCAGGTCGAGTGGTGCCGCGTCGTCGGGCCGATCCGTGGCTGCTGCGCGACGTTGACAACCGAGGGGGGCCGCTGGTAGACTTCGGGTAGTGCCGGAGTGGTGGAATTGGCAGACACACCAGACTCAAAATCTGGCGGGGCTCACACCCCGTGCCGGTTCGAATCCGGCCTCCGGCACCATACGTCCCCCGCTGCAGCACTTCACACCACGACCTCCGGCTGCCACATCTCCCGGAACTTGCCGTAGCGCAACGCCGGCAACTCCGCCCGGTCGATCTGCTCGAGTTCGCTCAGCACCCGGCTCACCGCCCGCCTGAGCAACTGCGCCGCGCCCTTCTTGTCCGCGTGCGCGCCCTCGGGCGGCTCGGCCACGATCCCGTCGATCACCCCGAGGCGCAGTGCATCATCCGCCGTCAGCCTGAGGGCGTCCGCGGCCTCCTCCTTCAGCGACCGGTCGCGCCACAGGATCGCCGCGCACGACTCGGGCGCGATCACCGAGTAGTACGAGTTCTCCAGCATCAGCACGCGGTCCCCCACGCCAATGCCGATCGCGCCGCCGCTGCCGCCCTCGCCGATGACTACCGGCACCACCGGCACGCGCAGCGCGAACATGTCGCGCTGGTTGGACGCGATCGCCTCCGAGATCCCCCGCGCCTCCGCCTCGTCCAGGCAGTGCGCGCCCGGCGTGTCGATCAGCGTCACGATCGGCCGCCCGACCTTGTCGGCCAGCCGCATGATGCGCATGGCCTTGCGATAGCCCTCCGGCCGCGCCATCGCGAAGTTGCGGCGCGACCGCTCCCGCGCCTGCCGCCCCTTCTGGTGGCCAATGACCGCCACCGGACGCCCGTCCAGCCAGCCCAGGCCCGCCACGATCGCCCCGTCGTCGCCGAAGCGGCGGTCGCCGTGCAACTCGACGAACCCGCTGACGATCTCCTGGATGTAGTCCAGCGAGTACGGGCGATCGGCGTGCCGCGCCAGCTCGACCTTGTGCCACGCCTGCGAAGGCTCGTCGGCTGTCTGCTCCTGCGCCTCTGTCCGCAGCGCGTCGTCAGACTCCTCGGCGCTCTCGTCGGCGGTCCGCCGCTCGCCGCGGCACCACGCGATCAGCGTGACCAGCGTCTCCCGCAGATCCGAGCGCGGCACGATCATGTCCAGCATCCCGTGCTCATACTGGTACTCGGCGGTCTGCACGTCGTCGCCGATCGGCATCCCCGTGACGTCGATCACGCGCGGCCCGGCAAAGCCCATGGCCGCCCCCGGCTCCGCGATGATCACGTCCCCCAGGAAGGCATAGCTCGCCATGACGCCGCCGTACGTCGGGTCCGTCAGCACGCTGATGTACGGCAGCTTCGCCTCGGCCAGCTTCGCCGTGGCGCCTGCCGTCTTCGCCATCTGCATCAGCGACACCAGGCTCTCCTCCATGCGCGCCCCGCCCGATGCGCTGACGATGATGACCGGCAGGCCCTCCGCCGCCGCGCGTTCCAGCAGCCGCGTCACCCGCTCCCCCACCACCCAGCCCATGCTCCCACCGCGGAACCCCGCCTCCATCACCCCGATGGCGATCTCCATCGACGCAATCTGCCCTCTGCCGGTCACCACTGCGTCCTGCAGCCCGGTCTTCTCCTGGGCCTCCTCCAGCTTCTTGCGGTACTTCGGGAAGCCCAGCGGGTCACACAGCGGCAGTTCGGCGTCCCACTCCTCGAAGCTCCCGGGGTCAACCGTGATCTCAAGCCGTTGGCGCGCCGACAGCCGGAAGTGGTGGCCGCACTTCGGGCACACCCACAGGTTCTGCGCCAGCTCCTTGGTGTACAGGAGTTGGCGACACTGCGGGCATGCCTCCCACATGTCCTCCGGGATATCGTCGTCGAAGCGGTTCCGGATGTCTCCGCTGCTGATGCCGGCCGTCAGTCCTGCACCTCCACGAGTCAACTTCCCCGCCCCCCGCGAGAACACCTCTTCGCGCGCGCTTGCCTGCTCCTGTCCGGCGGGTCGTCCGCGGAGGTCCCGCGCTCCCACCACAGCGCGAACAGCATGAAGATCGGCAGCCAGTCGATGCGGCTGCCGATGCCCGCGCGCACCAGCCATCCCGTGTGAACCGCCAGGCACGAGGCCACCAGCCCCACATGTGTCGGGTCCAGGTACAGCCGGCGCCGGCGCGTCACCGTCGCCCACGCGCGCCGCAGCACGTGCCCGGTCACGATCAGCATGGCGAGCGCGGCGGGTAGCCCGCCGTCCAGCCACGCGTCGAGCCAGGCGTTGTGCGCCCGGTTGAAGCCCGCGTGCTGATGGAACCGGAGCTGCGACCCGCCCCAGCCGATGACCGGACTGCGCTGGATCAGGTCCGCCGCGACCGACCAGATCAGCGTCCTGCGCCGCAGGCTCCGGATGACCGGACTGCGCTGGATCAGGTCCGCCGCGACCGACCAGATCAGCGTCCTGCGCCGCAGGCTCCGTATGCCCGTGCCACTGTGTGCGGCGACCTCCTGCAGCCGCTCCAGCGCCGGCGCCCCACCCAGGTCCCCGGCGCCGACCAGAGCCGCCAATCCCACGGCCACCCCCGCGACCCCGGCCAGCAACCACCAGCGCCGCAGGGCCACGGCCACCAGGGCCGTCGCGACCAGTGCCGACACGACCGCGGCCCGTGACCCCGACAGCAGCATGCCGGCCGCGATGATGAGCACGCCCACCCC
>JALGUI010000101.1 GCA_029820915.1 Candidatus Zipacnadia bacterium
GCGTCACCCGAGCGCGCCAGGGACGAGAACGTCAGGTCGTCGAGGGCCTGCGGGCTCGGCGACCCATCGTCCGGCGAGCGCAGCGGCACGGCGTGGTTGATGTCCGCGCCCCACAGCCACAGCTCGTCGTCGCCGCCGACGGGCAGCGATGCGATGACATCGACCGCCCGGTCCTCGCCGGTCAGGTCCTCTAGCGCGCCTCGGCAGGTGATGACGCCGCCCTCGACCGCCCACTCGGTGCTGACGCGAAGGCCCGCCTCGGCGTCTTCCCAGGTCTGCGCGATGTCCCCCGCAGCCTGCTCGAGCGTTCCCGCCACCGGGATGACGTCGCCGCCCCACGGCTGGACCCACAGGCCGGAGGGCAGGTCGGTCGCGGTGATGTCGGCGTCGCCGACGAGAACCCGCGACACGCCGCCGGCGTCATTCAGAGTGAGTGACAGCCCATCATCGGTCGCCAGTGCAGCGAGATCGCGCGAGGCCGCCGGTCGCGGCCGGATGACGGTCGGCTCGGCGCGCTCGACCTGGACCACCGCGTCGTCCCACCACGCGGTGCCCGTGCCGTAGTGGCACAGGTAGATGACGATGGACGAGGTCTCACGCTCGCAGACCGAGGTCGCGCGCACCTCCGCGAAGTCGTGAGTGCCGGGCAGGCCCTTGGCGACTACCGTCTGGCGCGCGCCGGCCGTGGACATCAGGTAGACGATGATGCTCGGCGCCGAGCCCGCGACGTCCTCCGCCGCGGACATGCCGCCGTAGGTCACGCGGCTGCCGGGCGGCAGCGGCGGGTCGAGGCGCACGGTCCGCAGCACGTTGCCGGTCTGCCCCTCGGCGTTGGTCAGGCGGACCGAGCGATCGCCCGAGGCGGCGCGCGTGTCGTCCCAGGCGATCTCGCCGTCGCTGCCGCGGTGGTTGAAGTTCCAGCCATTCGGCGCGTCCGCGCCGTCCTCGAAGCTGGGGTTCGCGGCGAGGTTCTGCGCCGCGGCCGGCGCGCACAGCCACGCCGGCAGGATCAGGAGCAGTGCGGGGCGCATCATCCGGTAACCTCCGGGAGCCAGGCTGCGAATCTCTCACATAGGGTTCGCCGGGCCGCGCAAGTTCCCTGTCGTGCCGGCCGGTCCGGCGAGTTCCGACACTGGGGTGATGCCATGAGGCAGTGCTTGATCGCCGCTCTCATCATCGTCGCGTCATCGGCCCTCTGTGCGGCCGATACCATGGAAGTCATCGACCTGCTGCACCTGAACGCGGGCGACCTGGCGGCCGCGTTCTCGGGTGGCGGATCGTCGAGCGCCGACGTCCTCGACGCCGAGGCGACCGACTTCGCGGTCGATGCCATGCACTACGTGGCCGACCGCGCGCGCGGCAGGAGCGGCGACCCGCAGCCCGTGTCCGTCAGCCGCGGGCGCTCGGCGCCCGGCGGCGCCGGCAACCTCTCGGGCCTGCTGCCCGAGGGCCTGGCGGCGCCGCCCGTGGCCGCGCCCAACCGCAACGCGCTCATCGTGCGGGGCGACCGCGACGCCATCGACGAGCTGCGCGAGATCATCGCCATGCTCGACGTGCCCGTGCCCATGGTGAACGTCGAGCTGGCCAACGATGAGGTGAGCACGTCGCAGTCGCGGCACATCGACCCGTCCCTGCGCGCGTGGGGCTGGGGCGGCGAGGCGTCGCTCGGCCGGCTCGCCGAGCCCGTGCTGGGCTTCGGCCTGGGCAATCTGTCCGCGGTGCTCGGCTACGACGCCGGCCGGACCAACCGCCGCACCATGACCGCCGCGAGTGTGACGGGCATGAGCGGGCGGCCCATGGTCATCTCGGTCGGCGAGGTGCGGCCGCGCATCGTCGGCGAGGTCTATTACGACCCGTGGGGCCGGCGGCAGGTACAGTACTACGTCGAGGCGGTCTTCGTCGGGGTGACCTTCTGGGTGCTGCCCACCATCAACGCCGATGACACCGTGACGATGGTGCTGCGGCCGATGCTGTCTGAGGCGGCGGGCCCCGCGGCTCAGATCGGCGCCGGCGACGTCATCCGCCGCACGCTGGTGGAGACCACGGTACGCGTCCCGGACGGCCGGTCGCTCGTCATCGGCGGGCTCGACCGGCACGCCGATGAGCTCAGCCGCAGCCTCCCCCTATCGGCGGTCGAGATGCGCACCGACGGCAGCTCGATCCTCAGCGTCACGCCGCGCATCATCAGGATGGCGGGTAGCGGGCGGTAGTGCTGAGTTGCAGAAGTGGGCGCATGTTCCTCAAGCCGGCTTGCCTCACCCCCCGCTCTCCGTGCCGGCTATGCATTGCCCACAACTCCGGTGGCGTCCTCGACGTGAAGACCGTGCGCGGCGGCGGAGGCAACGGTCACGGCTACGGCAACGGCAACGCCAACGGCTCGGGGAGGGCTCTTTCTTGGAAGAAAGCCGCCCGTAGATCGCTCGCTCCGCTCGCGATCACCTGGGAGTTTGCTGGCGCAAACTCCGTCCCCCGCACCCCTCCCGCAAAGAACTTCGCATGGCGTCAGGCGAGAAGCGGAGGGCCTCGGGACCGGTGGCGCGCAGACGCGGGACGGCTCGCGCAGCACCGTGGCGCCGCGGCGCGCCTTCGGCGCACACGCTGCGCTCACGGTCCCGCGCTCAACCGCCGCACGGCACCAGGGCAGCGACCGGCGACGGGCAGCGGCCGGCCGTTGCCTGGCGCTCGCGGCCGGCTCGCGTGCTCCGTCCCGTCCTTCGGACGGACCTGCGCGCGCCTCGCCGGCGGCGGCGTGACCTGCGCCCTCGCTGCGCTCGGCCTTCGTCCACGCCGCAGCGCAGCCGGCGCCCACTGGCGTGTGCGCCTGCTGCGCCCGCGAGCGCTGGGGAGGTGGCCGCTTAACGGCGCCGCCGTGGGCGGTGCGAGGAGCGGCCCCTCCGGGAGGATGCTGCGCATCCTCACGACAAGGCGGCGCATCGCTTGTCCATTGCGTGGCCTCGCCGCAGCCGTCCCGACTTGTGGGTAATGCATAGCCCTGCCGGCGAGGGGGAGAACGCAATGCGGCCCCGAAGGTCCGGGCTTCTGCGGGCCGGCCGCCAGAGTGGTCGCAGGCCCCCTCCGGAACGGAGGGAGTGGCCGAGCGTCGGACCCCGCCCTTGGGCGGGGTCCGCGCGAGGGCGGGGGAGGTCCGCAGTGCAGAGCGCGAACCTCTACACGCGGGTGCTATCGGCCGACGTGGGGCTTGAGGCGCTCGCGGGCCTCGTCCGCGCTGATGCCGGCTACGTGCACGAGCTTGTGCCGCGAGGTCTCGCCGTGCACCAGGCTGATGTCCGCGGGCGACACCGCGAAGACCTCGGCCAGGAAGCTGTACAGCTCGCGGTTGGCCCGGCCCTCGATGGGCGGCGCGGTGAGCTTGACCGTCAGCTCCTCGCCCCGCCAGCCGACCACCTCGTTCCTCGGGGCGCCCGGGATGACCTTGAGCCTGACCTTCACGCCCGCCCCGGCCATCGCGCCCTCCCCTACAGCGACTGCAGCAGCATGACCGCGAGCACCAGGCCGTTGTGCAGGCTGTGCGCGACTATGCCCGGGAGCAGCGAGCGAGTGTGCTCGTAGAGGTAGCACAGCATGGCCCCGATCAGGCCGATGACGAGAAAGGCGTCGGCGTTGAGGTGCACGGCGGCGAACAGCACGCCGCCGATGACGATGGCGTGGCGAGCGGGCAGGAAGCGCCGCAGGCCGCCGTAGAGGTAGCCCCGGAAGATCGTCTCCTCGGCAATGGGCGCGATGACGGAGACGAGGACCAGGTAGAGGACGATCTCGCCGGGTGACTTCGCGCCCCCGACGATCTCCTCCGTGGTCTGCGCCAGCGGCAGGCCCCCGCCGAACAGCGCACCGATGATGGCGGCGACCGCCACGATGGCGGTAACGAAGACCGCGTACCCCGCCAGGCCGATGCCCACCAGCCTGGCGACTCCGCGGAAGCGCATCCCCAGGGTCCTCAACGGCCGCGAGCTGCGGGCCCGCACGCGATGGACGATCACCGCGATGGTCACGCCCGCGACCAGGATGTACTGCAGCGCCACCGCCAGCGCCCTGAGTTCGGGCCGGCCGTCGGACGCGAGCGTGCTCCCGATGGCCTGAGGCGTCACCAGCCCGCCCAGCACCAGGGCGAAGAGCATGACCGCGATCGCCTCGGCAATGTCGATGATGGTCCAGGGCACCATGAAGGGGAGGCGCGCCTCGGCCCGCGGCAGGGACAGCCCGCGCCGGACGGCCAGTATCACCAGCGTCACCAGGCCGGTCACCAGCAGCGCGGCGCCGAGGCCGCCGACCGCACCGAAGCCCGCGAGGAAGCGCGTGGCGCGCGCCTGCTGCCGGGCGCGCACGGCGGCGAGCGACGCGTCGTCCTCGAGGCGCCCGTAGCAGTCCGCCAGGACCATGTCCACCAGCCAGCCCTCGCGCCCGCCGATCACGCCCACCTTGTCGCGCAACTTGTCGGGGGGCAGGTCGGGCTGCGAGTAGACCTCGGCGAGGGCGTGGTAGTACGAGCTGCTCGCCTCATCGAGGCTGGCGGCCAGCGTCAGCATGTCCGCCGCCTGCTCGCCGTAACCGCGGTGGCCGTAGATCACGCCGAGGCGGTACGCGGCGCCATGGCCCGGCCGGCCCGACAGTGTGCGGCGCTCCCAGATGGCGATCGCCCGCTCCTGCAGCATCTCGGCGTCATCGGTCAGAGTCACCGAGGCGCTCTCGGCAACGCGCGCCGCCGCGTCGCCGAGCCGGTAGATGAGGTCGGCCTGCATGGTCTGCTGGCGCGACAGGTGATACCATCGCTCGGAGGGCAGTTCGGCGCGCCGGGTATCCAGCCCGATGAGCGTGACGGCGGCGACCAGCAGCGCGGCGATGATCGCCACTCGCGGAAGCTGCTCCCGGATGTCGCCGATGGCGGGGTGATACGACACGACCGGTGACTCCCATCGCGACGGCCCTCAGGCCGCCGCGTCAGACGGAGTAGAGCGCGCGAATCAGCAGCCTCTCGACGAGCTTGATGACCAGGTAAGCGACGATGGGCGAGAAGTCGATGGGCGCGCCCGCCTGGTAGCGCAACAGGAAGTTGCGGATCGGCTTCAGCAGCGGCTCGGTCGTGACGAACGAGAGGCGCTCGATCCTCTGCAGGATCGGGTGGAGCCGGCGCGGCTGCAGCCAACTGAAGACCACCCGCACCAGCAGCAGGACGTAGAAGACGTCGGCGACCAGCTTGATGGCCTGAGCGATCGGATAGGCAGCCACACTTCACCGCATTGAACGCCGTTTTCGGTCAGCCGCCCAGCTCGCGGGCGCGCTCGGCGGCCGCTACTACGGCCTCCATCACCGCGGCGCGAAAGGCACGCGCCTCAAGCGCCGAGAGGCCGGCAATCGTCGTCCCGCCGGGCGATGACACCAGGTCCTTGAGCACCGCGGGCGAGGCATCGTTGTCCAGAATCCACCTGGCTGCGCCCAGCGCGGTCTGCGCCGCCAGCCGCAGCGCCTGCCCGCGGCCCAGCCCGGCCTTCACGCCGCCATCGGCGAGCGCCTCGATGAAGACCGCGGCGAAGGCGGGACCGCTCCCCGACAGCCCCGTCACCGCGTCGAGCAGCTCCTCCTCCACCTCGACGACTTCGCCGGCCGCGCCCAGCAGCTCGGCGACGAAGGCCCTCTGCTCGTCCGTGACCCCCGGCGCGGCCGACCACGCCGACGCCGCCTCGCCGACGGTGCAGCAGATGTTGGGCATCACGCGCACGAGGTTCGGGGCCCGGCCCACGGCCTCGCGCAGCGTCTCGAGCGACACGCCCGCGGCGATGGAGACGACGAGCTGACCCGCGCGGAACTCCTGGCGCAGATCGCCGAGCACCTCCCCGATCACCTGCGGCTTGACGGCGACGAGGATGTTCGCCGCGCCGTCAACGACCTCCCGGTTGTCGTCGGTGGCCGCACAGCCGAGTTGCTCGGCCTCGCTGCGGCGGGCCGGGCTGACGTCGGAGGCGATCACCTCGGTGGCCTCGACCACGCCGTTGCGCACGGCCGCGCTGAGCAGCGCTCTGCCCATCACGCCCGTGCCGATGATCCCGAGGCGGTAGCGCACGGCGTCCTGGCTCATCGTCAACCTCTGGCGATCCGCACGTCGGGCCGCCTAGCCCGGACTATTCGTCAACAATCTCGTCTCAATCCCGAGACGGCCCGTTGATACGGCGCACAGCGCCAAGGGCCAGTTCTTGCGGATGCATAGTTGACGCACTGTGCGGCCTGGAATGCATGTCGGGCTGGAAGCTGAGAGCGCACGGGAGCGCGCTCTCACCTGCGCCTGATACCGCCCCCGGGCGGGATCAGGCGCAGGCCGACCTACGCGAATAATGCGGGCTAGAACGGCCTTGCGCGCACGTCCGCGGTCTCCTCATCCTCGTGCGGACCGCGCTCGTGTCCGGCCGAGATGGAGAGCTGTTCGACGGGCACGTCGAAGGGCGAGCAGATGAAGACCGAGCGCGCGACCTTCTTCATCGAACCGTTCAGCCCGTAGACCACGCCGCCGAGGAAGTCAACGATGCGGCGCGCCTCAGACTCGGGGACCTCCTCGAGGTTCACGATGACGGGCAACTGGCTCTTGACCTGCTCGGCGACCTGTGGCGCCTCTTCGATGGTCTGGGGCCGGGCGCGAATGATCGCCATTCCGCTGAACTCGGTGCGATCGCTGCGCAGGGGGTAGACGCCCGAGGGCTCGTCATCGACCTGCCTGAAGCCCTCGAACTCGCCGTCGAACTCCAGGCCCTCACCGTTCAGCCCGTCGCCGAACCCGAAGAAGTCCAGGGCCGCCGCCACAAGGCGGTTCGACATCATACATCCCTCCAGAGTTGCTGCGATGACGGCTGTGACTGTTGCTGTGCGATGTCGCGGCCCCGCCGGCGTGGCGTGCGGCGGAGCGAACCGATTGTCTCATGCGCGCGGGCCGAAGATGGCCGTGCCGACGCGCACCAGGGTCGCGCCCTCCTCAACCGCCACCTCGAAGTCGCACGTCATGCCCATCGACAGATGCCGCATCCTCTCGGCCGGAACGCCCCGGTTGATGAGGCGGTCGCGAAGCTCCTTGAGGGCCACGAAGTACGGGCGGTTCTCCTCCGGGTCCTCGCAGTACGGCGGCATCGTCATCAGGCCAACCAGCCGGCAGCTCTCCAGCCCGGCCAGCTCCCCGGCCAGCGTACACGCGTCCTCTTCAACGACCCCGAATTTGCTCTCTTCCCGGCTCACATTCGCCTGCAGCAGGAAGGGGATCTCCCTTCCCGCCGCAGCGGCTCTATTGCTCATCTCCCGGCCGAGTCGCAGGCTATCGACCGAGTGGACGAGGTTGACGAAGTCGGCGATGATGCGCACCTTGTTCGTCTGCAGGTGGCCGATGGTGTGCCACCGGACATCTGCCTCGCCCAGGGCCTCGGCCTTCTCAGCCATCTCCTGGGCGTAGTTCTCGCCCAGGTCGCCGGCGCCGGCCTCGACCGCCGCGCGCACCTCGTCCATGCTGCGCGTCTTGCTCACCGCGACCAGCGTGACCTCGCCCGGATCTCGCCCGACACGCTCCGCCGCGGCGGCGATCCGCTGCCGGACACGCTGCAGGTTATCCGCTATCTGGCGATATGGCAACTGACAGCCGCTCTCCGGCTACTCTTCATCGCCGAAGTCGATGACCCATCCGCCAAGCTCGTCGCCCTCTTCCTTCGCCTCGTCCTTCTCGTCCGCCTCGTCGGCGGGTTCATCGACGCGTACCTCGTCCGGCAGCGGCGGCGGGGGCGGGGGCGGTGGTAGTGGCGTCGAGTCGTCCCCGCTGATGGCGAAATCGATCTCCTCCGCCTCCTCCGCCTCGGCCTCCGCCGGCGGGGCGAAGACCGGGCCCTCCTCCTCGACGGGCGCGAAGGACGGGGCCTCGTCCGCGACCGGCTCGAAGGCAGCGACCTCGTCCGCGCCTTCCTCGGCCACGTCCTCAGCCATCACCTCCTCGGGTGGGGGCGGCGGCGGGGGCGGCGCCTCCACCTCAACCTCCGCC
>JALGUI010000102.1 GCA_029820915.1 Candidatus Zipacnadia bacterium
CTATGAGATGGGCCGGCAGTACGGCCGGCAGTGCCGCGCGCTCATCCGCCGCCTGGTCGATCGGTTCGACGGGATGCTGCTGCAGCCCGAGTACCGCGCGGCCGGGAGGGAGGTGGCCCTACAGGCCCTCCCCTGGGTGCGGCGGGAGGCGCCCGAGCTGGTCGAGGAGGTGGAGGGCATCGCCGCGGGGGCCGGGCTCGACTTCGATGACGTCTTCCGCCTCAGTTGCTCGCAGGAGATCAACTCGTGGCAGGGCTGCGTGCGGCGCCAGGCCCAGGCCACCGTGCCCGACGGCTGCACCAGCATCGCCGCCCACCATGACGACGGCGGCCTCGTGGCCTGGAACATGGACTGGTGGATCGCCTGGCAGCCCTATATGGTGCTGCTGCACGGCGAGCCGGATGATGGCCCGCGCTTCCTGTCGTTCGCGATGGCGGGCAGCGTCGGCCGCCCGGGGCTGTCAGAGCACACCTGCATCGCCGCGAACTTCCTGCCCTACCGCGCCGAGGCCGGGGTTGAGGCCGGCGGCGCTCAGTGGGCCGGGCCGGGCGTGCCCTACAGCTTCATCGCGCGCATGCTCCTCGCCCAGCCCAGCACCGCCGACGCCCTGAGGATGCTCCGGCAGGTGCGCCGCATGGCCTGCCTGAACTACACGCTGGGCGACACCGGCGGCGACGTCTGCTGCGTCGAGACCATGCCCGCGGACATGGCGGTGCTGAGGCCCAAGGGCGAGGGCTTCATCGTCCACGCCAACTCGTATCACAGCCGCAAGTTCGGCGGACTGACCGAGCGCCAGCAGCGAGAGAAGGACCCGCGCGCGTACCGCGCCCGCGAGGTGCTGCGCCGCCGGGGGCAGCCGCTGGAGCGCGCCGACATCTACGCCGCGCAGCGCTCGCACTTCCCGCGGCAGCAGACCGGCGTGTGTGTGCACACGTCCGGCGAGAAGCCCTCCATCACGCTGCTGTCCTTCGTGGGCGACTTGCGCGACCACACGATGTGGGCGGCCTACGGCTCTCCCTGCGAGCACCGGTTCGTGCGCTACGCGCTCTGAGTCCTGCGTTCGCTCGGACGGTACTTGCCTGCTGAGCGCAGTGCCTATGCCGCACCCCGGACCGGAAGGACGAACGGCCGACGGGCGAGGCGCCCGTCGCACAGGAAGGCACACGACATCGAGGTACGACCGGGCGGGCCCGATGCGCAGCATCGACCGTAGGCCCGCCCCTCCACAACGACGCACGGCAACGACGAACGGCCGACGGGCGAGACGCCCGTCGCACGGGAAGGCACACGACATCGAGGTGACGCAGATGGCCGACGAGATGACGCCCCGCGAACGCTGGCTGGCGGTGCTCAATCGCGAGCCCTTCGACCGCTTCCCGCTGGACTACCGCGCCACGCCCGAGGTGAACGCCCAACTCATCGAGCACATGGGCGCCGCTGACATGGCCGAGGTGCGCGAGCGCCTGCACATCGACCCGGTCATGGGCGTGGGCGGGCGCTACGTCGGCCCCGCCCTGGGACCCGATGAGGACGTCTTCGGCGTGAAGTACGAGATGGTGGATTACGGCACGGGCGTCTACCGCGAGGCGGTGAATGGCCCGCTCGAGGAGTTCGACTCAGTGGCCGAGATCGAGGCCAACTACACGTGGCCATCGCCCGACTGGTACACCTACGACCACATCCCGGAGCAGCTCCAGGGGCATGAAGACTGGGTTATCCAGGGCGGGCACTACGAGGAGTTCGCGGCCTACAGGAACCTGCGCGGTGTCGCGCAGGGCTACCTGGACCTGATCGAGCGCCCGGAGATGGTGCACTACTGCATGGGCATTCTCACCGACCTCGCCTACGCGCGCAGCGAGCGGACCTTCGAGCAGGCCCCCGGTCAGGTCGTGTGGACCTGGGTTGCCGAGGACTTCGGGACGCAGGATGCGCTGATCGTCTCGCCCGCGCACATCCGCGAGTTCTTCCTGCCGCACATGAAGCGCCTGATCGACCTCGCACACGATCACGGGGTGTTCGTCTTCCACCACTCCGACGGCGCGGTGCGCGACAACGTGCCGCAGATGATCGAGGCGGGGATCGACGTGCTCGATCCGGTGCAGTGGCGCTGCACGGGCATGGAGCGCGAGGGCCTGAAGGCGGACTTCGGCGACAGTATCGCCTTCCACGGGGCGATGGACAACCAGTTCACGGTGCCCTTCGGGACGCCCGAGGACTGCCGGCAGGAGGTGCGCGACAACTTCCGCATCCTGGGCGCGGGCGGCGGTTACATCCTGGGCCCGTGTCACAACATCCAGCCCATCACCCCGCCCGAGAACGTGGTCGCGCTCTACGAGACGGCGTATGAGGAGGGCTGGCAGTAGGGGGCGGGAACGGCAGTTCAACAGGATACGCCGGCTGGCGCCGGCTACAGGATTCCGGCCCTTCGGGCCGGACAGGATACGGCAACCACGAGAGGGGGACGGCATACGCAGCGCTGCGGTGCTGGCGCCCCCGGCGCCCTGTGTCCTGCGAAGCAGGTACCGGCGGCTCGTCCGCAGGGCGAGCGTCGTTGTCGTTCCGTGCCACGGGCGTTCGCGCAGCGAACCCCGCAATCAAGACCGCGCAGCGGTCTTCCGGGCGCCCCGCCCGTGGGTCGTCTCGGCGATCGACGTGCATGCGGCAAGCCGCAACGGCGTCCAGGCGAGGTGGCCTGCCCTACGAACAACACCGGCAGACACCAAGCGGTGGAGCAGTTCCGTCTGGAGGCATCCGACCATGCTCATCCGGAGGTGCATCGTGCTCATGATCTCCGCAGCGCTCGCGGCGTCGGTGGCGGGAGAGGCAGGCGCGCAGGAGGGCTACGAGGGCCTGATCTGCCGCGGGGTCGAGGAGTCCGGCCGGCTCTACATCGGCCAGCCCGGCTTCGGCCCGCACCTGGTCAGCCTCTTCGTCACCGGCCCCAACCCGCTCTCGGCCACCCACACCCTCGACGAGCACATGGCGTGGGCGAACGACTCGCTGCACTCGTACGTCGCGGACGGCACCGGCGCGCTGGTGATCTGGGCGCACCCGAGCGCCGCGCAGGCCGCCGACATCCTCGCGCTCGATGGCCTCGCGGGCATCGAGGTCAACTACGCCGGCGATGGGCTCTCGCGCGAGGCGCTGTGGGATGAGCTGCTCACCGCCTGCGCCGACGAGGGCCGGCCCTTCCTGTGGGGCTACGGCGCCGATGACACGCACTCCTACGAGCGCGCCAACCTGTCGTGGTTCGCGGCGCGCCTGCCGGAGGTGAGCGAGCGCGTGCTGAAGACGGCGCTGCGCGCCGGCGGCTTCTACGCCTCGAATGGCCCGGTCATCGACGACATCCAGGTGAGCGACGGGGCGATCTCGCTCGCGCTCGGCCAGGAGGCGGACGTGCTGTGGCTGCGCGCCGGCCAGCACCTGCCGCCGGAGCCCGACGCGGAGGTCACGGTCAGCACCGAGCCCGGCGCGGGCCACTGCCTGCGGCACGATAGGGCGGTGAGGCGCGCGCAGCTCTCGCTCGCCGACGCGGGCGTATCGCCGGCGGAGCTGAAGTTCGTGCGCGCGGTCGTGCGCACGGAGCCCACGCAGGTCGCGCAGACCCAGCCCTTCCGCGTGAGCGCCGACGGGGCGATCGACAACCCCTATCCGCCCGCGGGCGAGTGGGTGCGCGGGCAGACGCACAACCACACCGACGCCGGGCCGGGCGACCGCACGCGCGTCGCGGCGTATCGGCTGGCCTACCAGGCCTTCGGGCAGCTCGCCAGCTTCAGCACCGACTACAGCTACTGGGAGACCCCGCACCAGTGGCTGCCCGAGGACGGGACGCCGCGCATCGAGGCGGTGGCGCCCGACCGCGTGCGGCAGGGCGAGGCGGTCGAGGCCGCCATCTCCGGCGTGAACCTCGCACCCGGCGCCGAGGTGCTCATCGCCGGGCGCCCGGCGCCGACGGAGGCGGCCGACGCCGGGCTGCGCATCAGCGTGCCGGGCGACCTGCCCCCTGGGATCCATGACCTGACCGTCACCAACCCCGACGGCTTCCGGGACACCCTGGCGCAGGGCTTCACCGTGCGGTCGCGCCCGACCGCCCAGGAGCCGGACGCGAGCAGCGTGGGCTGGCGCCACTGGACGATGGCCGACGGCCTGTCGTGGGATCAGTGCATCTGCATCGAGTGCTCGGGCGATGAGGCCTGGGTCGGCACGATCCGCGGCGTCTCGCGCTGGGACGGCGAGGCGTGGCAGGCGCTGCTCGGCGTCCCGGGCCGGGCCGCCTACGGCATCGCGCGCGGGCCGGACGGGGAGCTGTGGTTCGCGACCGGCGGCGGCATCGCGCAGCCGGGCCCGGATGGGGCGTGGGTCGGCCACGCGGTGGGCCAGCCGGAGAAGCTGTTGCGGGTCTCGTCCATCGAGCGCTGGGGGCGGCTGGCCTTCGACGCCGACGGGCAGCTCTGGGTCGGCCATCGCTGGAACGGGGGCCTGGGCGTGCGCCGCACCGATGGGACCTGGGAGCGCCTGACCACCACCGCCGGCGGCATCCCGAGCAACGCCCCCAGCGCGCCCGCCTGCGACGCCGGCGGCACGCTCTGGCTCGGCTTCACGAGCGGGCTCTACCGGCTGCTCGGCGGCGAGTGGCGGCCGGTGGCGCTCCCCGAGGAGCTGGAGGGCTGCCGGTTCGTGATCGCGCTGGAGCCCGCGCCGGACGGCGGCATGTGGGCGGCCGTGACCGGCGCGGCCGGGACGGGAGGCGTGGCGCGCTTCGACGCCGACGGCGGCGTGGCGGCGGCGTTCACGCCCGAGAGCAGCCCGCTGCCGAGCACGCGCATCCGGGACATCCTGGTCACGAGCGCGGGGGAGGTGTGGTTCGCGTCGGACCTGGGCCTCGCGACGCTGGCGCCGGATGGGACGTGGCGCGGCGTGACCTCGCTCACCAGCGGGCTGGGCTGCAACATCGTGCTCGACCTGGCGGAGGACGCCTCCGGGCGGATCTGGTGCGCGACCGCGCGCGGGGTCTCGCGCTTCGATCCGGGGGCGTAGGCCAGGGACGAGCCCGGGCCCGCCGGTCACTCCTCCGACTGCGGGTCGAAGCTGGGCGGGAACGGCAGTTCAACAGGATACGCCGGCTGGCGCCGGCTACAGGATTCCGGCCCTTCGGGCCGGACAGGATAACGGCACCCATGAGAGGGGGACGGCATGCGCAGTGCTGTGGTACTGGTGCCGCCGGACGTTCGCCGTCGCTGTTCGGAGCGACGCATCTTCAGAGCCTGTCCGGAAAGCCCGGAAATGCCCCATTCGCGCCCGATTCGCGTACAACTTAACAGGGGCGAACTTGGGCATCGTGTGCCCGATTCTGGCCGATTTGACCCTTTCCGGACAGGCTCTGAAGATGCGTCGGCCGTTGGCCGTTGCCGTTGTGCCCCCGGCGCCTGTGTCCTGCGAAGCAGGTACCGGGGGGCGGCCCGAAGGGGCGCTGCCGTTGTCGTTCCGTGCCACGGGCGTTCGCGCAGCGAACCTCGCAACCAATACCGCGCAGCGGTTTTCCGGGTGCCTCGCCCGGGGGCGATTCTCGGCCTCGCGGCGCGTGCGGCGAACGGGGGCGCATGTGAACATGCGCCCTCCGCACGGCAGCTGCAACGAAGCAGCTCGGGAGGCCACTGACTCATGGATACTCGTGATCTGATGGTAGTCGAGACGCGCGGCGGCGCGCTCGATCGCGCCCGTCAGTTCGGCGCGGCCGTGCGCGAGCCGCTGCAGGCGATGCTGGCGGGTGACCTGGTCGAGCGCGTCATCGGCGACCTGCATCGGCGCGAGATCGCCGACCGCATGCTCGCGCACTTCCGCGCGCTCGACCCGCCGCTGGAGCTGGAGCAGGCATGCTGCGACGCCGCCGGCGTGGCCCTCGACCGGCTGCTGGACTACCGCGTGGCGGTGGCTACAGCCAAGTCGCGGGTGCCGGAGGGCTGTTCGGGCGTTATCCTCCAGAAGGACGGGCGCATCATCGTCGGCCAGAACCTCGACACCGGGCCGATCCCGTTCGGCGAGAACGTGCTGGAGATCGGGCGCGGGCCCGAGGGCGGCTACGCGCGCTTCTGCCCGCCGCACATCCTGGAGTGCATGTTCGGCATGAACGCGCACGGGCTGACGCACGGCGGCGCGTCCGGCCCGCCGAACGATCCGCTGCGCGCGGGCCACGGCCTGCCCACGACGCTGGTGCGCTGGCAGTACTTCTATCGCTGCGCCACGCCCTCCGACGTGGCGGCGCTGGCGGGGGCGCACCTCGTCGCGGGCAAGGGCAGCAACAACGTGTGGGTGTCGCCCGGGGGCGGGATGCTGCGCACCGAGCAGGGCGGCGGGGCGGTGGCCATGGCGCGGCCGGAGGGCCGCTTCGCGGTCGCCACGGGCCATCGGGCCTACCTGCGCGGCGAGGACCTGGGCGAGCGCGCCCCGGAGGCCGCCGCCGCCGAGCGCAACCGCTGGCTGCGCCTGGAGGAGTTGGCACGCGAGGTAGTGGACACGCCGGGCGACCCGGTCGAGCAGATGAAGCGCATCCTCGCCGATCATGAGCGGGTGGATGACCACCCGGCTTCGGCGCCCTGCCGCCACGGCGGGGAGCGGTTCGGCGACACGCAGTACTCGGTGGTCTTCGACGTGACCGCCCGCGAGGTGCACTACTGCGGCCAGCCCTGCCGCTGCGAGTGGCGGGCCGTCGCGCTGTGAGCACGGGCAGGTCCGCAAACGGCGCTGCTACTTTCTTACGCCAGGGAGTATGGCGTCGACACGGCCGTCGGCGTTGACGTAGACGTGGAGCAGTTCGTTGCCCCGCAGATACAGCAGGACTTTGTCCTCGATGGGCCGCGTGGGATGCTCGAACTCGCCGTACGGCTTTCGCGCCAAGTCGCGCAGCGATGCAGCAGCTGCGTCCGGGGTCCCCAGCAGCCGCACCACAGCGGCGCGGTCAAGGCCCTCGAGTCCGCTCAGTCCTTTCTCCCCGACAACCGGGCTGCCAAGATGCGCCGCCAGCAGGACCGCCGCCGCCAGCACCAAGGCGACCGCGGGGGGAAAGGCGTAGTCACCCCAAGTGGTGTCCTGACGCTTGAAGGCACGATCAAGTGTACAGCGCTGGTAGAGCGCAATCAGGCTGACCAAGAGGGATGCTACGAACGCTACGTTTGCCCATGGCCACGCCGGTCCCACCACGCCCACGCAGACGAGCAGCGGTACCAGATAGACAAAGCCCCAGACACCAAGCCGGGCCTCAAACCACTCGAACACGGCGCCGAGGGTTTCGTGTTGCCTCCGGAACCTCCCATCAAGATCGTGCTTGTGGTCGTCCCACTGGAGAACATCGTCGCCAGCCAGCCACGTGAGTCGGCGCTGCAGCCAGGTCTTGACGTACTGGCTGATCCGCCGGTTATTGTTCAGCTTCCGGGCCACCACGGCGTACAAGAACGCGAAGAGCAGGGGCGCGCCGGACAGGAGGGGTCTGCCGATTTCGGAGTCCGCATTGCCCGAACCGACGTATACGAGAAGCGCGCCAACGAGGACAAGCGTCAGGTTCAGCGAGTCGCTCTCCGTCTTGAGGTTGAGTTCGATCTCTGCTCGGAGGGCCTTGTACTCCTCCAAGTGTATCTGCAAGGCGTTCGCAGACCGGTCTGCTGTACCCGATCCCTGATGTCCGTCCTCCGCCATTCCTTACGCCCCCTTCATGTTCGCGCTGTGCATCCATCATACCACGGTTGTCACCTCCCGTCACCAGACATGTCTATTCCGTTCCTTCCGTTCCACAGCTCCTCCCACGTCTCCCAGTCCCCCTCCTCGGTCGTCCAGTTCGCGAAGACGGCGGCGCGTCCAGCGGCCGGTCGGCTTCATGTCATCTCCCCCGGAAGGCGTCGCGCCCCCGGAGTCATGATACCCCGGGGGCGCGGAGGTGTCGATCTGCCTGGGCGCTAGCCGCCGAAGCGCTCGGCGTTGAAGGGGATCTTGCCGAAGGCCCCCCAGAACCACGTTGGCGACGATGTAGAGGTAGTCGGCGGTCAGGTAGTCCATCGGCACCTGGCACTCCCAGACCACGTCCGCGTCATCGTCGAGCGCCAAGCGGCCGATCGGGTCGTCCCAGTTGAAGCGCAGCATCTCCAGCAACTGCTGTGAATCGCCCTCTATGCTCTCGCCCGGGATGCCGCCGGTGTAGGCGTGGACATAGGCGACCCCGTTGTAGATGTTCACGTAGACATCGACATCGTTCTCGAACGGGATCTTGAAGGTCTCCTCATCGAACGCCTCATGGACCAGGCCGGAAGCCTCGAGAAGCTGCCCGAGCTGAGCGTGGAGGGCCTCCGGGTCGCCGCCCGGGTACAGCTCGGTCGGCACCTCCATCTCCTCGTCGCCCGTGAGGATCGTCGCGAAGCTCTCGATCTGGTTGGCCGCGATGTCGCACAGGTCGCGCAGGTACTGCCCTGAGGCGACGCCCATGGGCACCTGGGCCTCCCAGTAGAGCTGGTCCACTCCGTCCTCCTGGCTGATGCTGAAGCGGCCGACGGGATCGAAGTAGTTGAAGCGCAGCGCGTCGCGGGCCGCGCCCTGGGGCAGGTCGCCGAAGATGGCGTAGACGCGCAGCAGGTCATCCCACTCGTGGACGTAGACCGTGGCCTCGTTGGCGTAGGGGACCTCGAAAGTGCCGCCCTCCAACTCCTCGTGGATCAGGCCGGACTGCTCGAGGAGCTGCCCGATCGGCGCCGCGACGACGGCGGTGCCGCCGGTACCCGTTGACGGGCCGATTCCGCCGGGGGTGGTCGAGGCGAAGTACACGGGCGGGTCGGTGCTAGGGTCGGACCCCAGCCAGTCGCGCACGACGTTGGACGGGATGGCCCACTTGGTGGACATGTTGCTGCTGATGCGGGTCTGCGTGTGCACGCCGACCACGCGGCCCTGCTCGTCCACCACCGGCCCACCTGAGTTGCCCTCGTCGGCCTCGGCATCGTGCTCGAGGTAGGTCGTGCCCTCGAACTTGCGGTGCGCCGTGACGGTGCCGGTACGCACCGAGATCTCTCTCAGGCCGAGAGGATGCCCGCAGGCCATGATCTTGGCGGTCTGCTCGATGGCGTCGGAGTCCCCAAGCTCCAGGT
Organism: Candidatus Zipacnadia bacterium; assembly: GCA_029820915.1. Classification (GTDB taxonomy): domain Bacteria; phylum Armatimonadota; class Zipacnadia; order Zipacnadales; family UBA5352; genus JALGVA01. Next base: position 9,123 of record JALGUI010000102.1, read on the forward strand.
GGACGGGCGTCTCAGCGTCGATCTTGAGGAGCGCCAGATCCAGCTCCGAGTTCTCGCGAATCACCTCCGCCTCGTGCGACACCTCCTGGTTCGTGCCCGCGTGAAAGACGCAGCGAACCGATCTCGACACGGCCACGTACTGGCTGCCGTCATCGAGACGCACATCGGGTGACACGACGTGCGCGTTGGTGATGATGCGTCCCTCGCTGGTGATGGCGAAGCCACTGCCGGAGCCGCTGATGGTCCCGTCGCTCAACTGCAAGGTGACCTCGACCAGCACGACGGCGTCCCTGATCTTCTGGACGACGGCGTCATCGCCGCTCACCGCGCCGCCGCCGGTGTTGGCGACCGGCCCGCCCTGACCGCCCTGCTCGGGTTCCGGCGCGGGACAGCCGATCAGCGCCACGCCCAGTGTCAGCAGGCCCACGGCAGCCAGCACCCGCATGGCTGACCACCACGTTGTTCGATCGCCGGACATTGTCCACGCCTCCTCTATCCGCGGCTGGCCCGTCGCCCGCTCGTCGGTGTTCGCGGGGGTATTGCGCGGGCGCGCGACCGGAATCCTCCGTGCGGGCTAGTCCGGCGCGTCGGCGAGCGGGTCGTACTGCGGTCGGTCCTCGGGCTGGGGCTCGCGGATCGCGTAGTGGCGCGCGAACTCGTCGCCGGCGGACTCGACCACGCCGTCCTTCATCACCAGGTTGATGTTCGCCTGATCGTACAGCACCGCCACGTCATCCAGCGGGTCGCCGGTCACGACCAGCAGGTCCGCCCTCTTCCCCGGCTCGAGCGTCCCCAGGTCCCCCAGCCGGTAGGCCTCGGCGGTGGTCTTCGTGGCGGCGACGATCGCCTCCATCGGCGACAGGCCCACCCACGTCAGCTCCATCAGCTCCCACAGCGCCGCATCGCCGATCTGCCACACGTGCTTGGAGCTGGGGTAGTCGCAGCCGAAGGCGATCTTCACGCCCAACTCGTGCGCAAGGCGCGCGCCCTCGCGGTGGATCGGCTGGGCCTGCGACATCTCCTCGATCATCCACGGGCGGTCCGGCCAGGCGCCCAGGTTCTTGTCACAGGTCACGCGCAGCGTCGGCATGTACCACAGGTCGCGGTCGAGGATGCCGCGCACGCCCTCCTCGTCGATGAAGGCGCCGTGGTGGATCTGATCCACGCCCGCGCGGATCGAGTTGTTGATGCCCGGCTGGGTGTGCGCGTGGACGACCACGGGCCGGCCCCACGCGTGCGCCTCGCGTGCGCCTCATCGACAAGCGCCGCCAGCTCCTCGATCGTGTAGTTGCGCACCGCGCAGTCCTCGTCCCTGCCCCAGAAGCCGCCCGAGGCGGCGGTCTTGATGAAATCCGCGCCCGCCGCCACCATCTCCCGGACGGCCTTGCGCACCTCCCAGGGGCCGTCGGCGGTGCGGAAGCGCACGTGGCCGAAGGTCGGGCTCACGACGCAGCCCGCAACCAGCCGCGCGCAGCCCCGCACCTGACGGGCCTCGATGCCGTCGCGCAGCGCGATGCCCTTCACATTCGCGGATACGCTGCACACGGTCGTGATGCCGCGCTGCAGCGAGATGCGCAGCACCTGCTGATCCGCCGCGCCC
>JALGUI010000824.1 GCA_029820915.1 Candidatus Zipacnadia bacterium
CGCGCCGGGCGCCGTGGTGGCGGTGGCTGCTCGCGCCGCCGCGACCGGCGCTCGCCGCCGCGGCCGCGGTGCTGGTGGCGGCTGTCGGGCTGTGGCTGGCGCTCCGCGGCCCGGCGAGCATGCCCACCACGGAGACGCTGGCTTCGGCCTATCAGGAGCACCAGATCGTGGCCGAATGGTCGCAGCCGCTGGCGGACGACGCGGCGTTGGGGCTGATGTTCGCGAGTCTGAACGGATACGGAGCGGAGCCGTGATGCGACGCTGGTGGATGGTCCTCGTCGCGCTGGCCGCGCTGGCGACTATCGGGATCGGCGTTGGGCTGGTCGTCCAGGGCCTGCGCGGGCCGCGTGGCGACGCGCTGGTGCTCGCGCGTCAGGCGGCCGAGGCGCTGGAGAGCGTCACGGTCAAGGGCACCGTGCACACCCTCACGCTCACGCCGCACGGAGCCGTGCGCACGCGCGCCGAGGTACACCGCGGCGAGGGCCGCGTTCACATCCGCTACCTGTCGGGCCCTGCAAGTGACATGGAGGTCTATCGCCAAGGCGACCTGGTGTGGGCGCGTGGGCCCCGGGGGCAGCTCCGCCGCCAGGCACAGCTCAGCGACGGCGGCTGGCACGGTGAGCTGCTGGAGCGCAACTGGCGCTTCCGCACCGCCGGTGAGGACGTGGTGGCCGAACGGCCCACCATCGTCTTCACAGGCACAGGCCCGGGCGGCGAACTGCGGGTCTCGGTCGATCGCGCCACCGGCTTCCCGCTCGCCATCGAGCGCACCGGTCCGGACGGCCGCACGGTAAGCGAGAGCATCTGGGAGAGCGCCGACTTCTCCGTGGCACCGCCGCCCGAGATGGAGGCGCCGCCCGCGGCCGAGGGGCACGAGCACGGACACCGGCGACGCGTCTCCCCGGCCGAGGCGCGCGCTGCGGTGGACTTCGAGCTGCTCGAGCCGGGATGGCTGCCCGCGGGCTTCGTGCACGAGGCGTGGTACGTGCACGAGGGGCGGCGCGGGACCATGGTGGAATCGCGCTATACCGACGGGCTGCGCCCGCTGCTGGTCATCCAGCGGCGGATGTCCGCGGGCCAAGAGCATGGCGAGCGTGCTCCGCGCAGGGAGGGCAGGGGTGGTCCGAGACAGCGCGCGGGCGGTCCGCATGGCCCCATGATGCACCTGCGTGGCGCGGGAGGGGACGCAGTGCGCCGGCAGGTCGGCGACGTGACGGTCGTGGTGATCGGGCCCGGGCTCGTGGAGAGCCTGGAGCGCGTCACCGACAGCATGCGCCCGGTCGGCTCCGCACAATAGCAGGTGGGTGGAATCGCCGTCGCCGGAGTTGCGTCTCAGTCAGCGAACACCAACAACACAGGAGGTGGCGAGCGATGAAGACGCTGAAGACGGTTGCGACTGTGGTGGCTGTGTTGACGCTGGCGCTGACGATTGCCGCATGGGCGCAGTGTTGACGCTGGCGCTGACGATTGCCGCATGGGCGCAGGGCCCCCAGGCCGGACCCCAGGCGGGGCCGCAGGGGCAGCATGGCCCCGGCATGCACGGGCAACACGCGCCCGGCGGCGGCCTCGGTGGAATGGGCGGCGGCATGATCCACGGCACCGTCGAGGTCAACGCTGAGTCGAAGGCGGTCTGGGACCGGATCACCGACCTCCAGGTGCAGACGCGCGCGAAGCAGTGGGAGCTGTTCACGCTGAAGAGCCAGGGCGCGGGTGAGGAGCAGCTTCAGGCGAAGGTCCAGGAGCTGCAGGCCCTCCGCGAGCAGCTTCGCGCCGCACATGAGGAGCTCCGGCCGTACGTGACCATGCCTGAGGGCGCCGGCCTCGGCACCGGCACGGGCGCCGGTCGAGGGCAGGGCGGGGAGGGCCAGGGGCTGCACCGTGGCGGCGGGCATGGAGCCGGAACGTGCGACGGGACGTGCGAGGACTGCGACCACGGCCACGATGCCTGACCATCCGCGCAGGTCGCTGAGCGGGCCGCGGGCGTCATGCCCGCGGCCCGCGTATGTGTGCCTACCCGTCGGCAGACTCGCGCAGCCACGCCCAGGCGGCCAGGAGCACGCGCCGCCCGACGTCGTGATAGCCGGCCGGGTCGAGCGGCCAGCCGCCCAGCCGTTGGTAGCTCG
>JALGUI010000825.1 GCA_029820915.1 Candidatus Zipacnadia bacterium
GACGAAGTTCAGCCCCATGCGCGAGGTGAACTCCTCGTTGAGCAGGCGCAGGTAGTCGGCCGCGAAGGCCGCGCCCTCGTCGGCGGCGGGCACAAGCTCCGCGGACAACTCCGGGGCTCCCGTCAGCGCGAAGCCCTCGGCGGTCACCAGCTCCACCAGCGGGCGACTCCCGCGCGGGAAGATCATGCCCGGCGCGGCGATGGTCAGGTCGAGCGTGCCCTCCCGCGTCGCGCCCCAGTCCAGGCCGAGGTCGGCGGTGAAGTAGAAGGCCGTCGGGTCGTACGGGCTGGGCACGGTCACGCGCAGCACATCCTGCCCGGTGGCCGGCTCGACGGGCAGCGTCAGCCGCAGCCTGCGCACCGCCAGGTGCTCGCCGAGCCGCGGCCCGGCCAGGTAGAGGTGGCGGGTGGGCGGCACCGTCAACGCCGGCGGCTCGCCTTCCCCCGGGACCAGGAGCTGCCGGTCGGCAGGATCGAGCTTCATCAGCAGCCGGTCCGGTTGCGCCGTGATCTGCACGGCGGCCGGTGCGTAGTCCTCGTCCGCCGCGTTCAGGCCCTCCTCGGGCATCTCGAACCGGCAGGCGAGGTCGCGCGCCGGCCACGGCGGGCGTGCCCGGCGCGATGCGGTAGGCCAACACCTCGCCCACCTCGGCCGCGCCGGGAACGTGCAGGACGATCTCGTCGGTCGCGGCCAGCTCGGCCCGCGCCGCGCCGGCGAATGTCGTCGCCAGCGGGCTTCCGGCCAGAGTGAACGTCGTGTCAGCCGGGGGCCTGCCCTCGATTATCGCGTAGTTCGCCGCGCCATCGAGCGCCAGCGTCACCTCGCGCGGCATGGTCAGGCCGCCCTGGGCGAACCGCACGGCCGGTTCGAAGCGGCCGTCCGCCAGCCAGGCGGAGCGGATGAAGCGCATGTCGATCCCGGTGGGCTGGATGCGCTCCACGGTGGCGGCGATGGTCCCGTCCTCGGCCGCGAACACCGCCCGGTTCGGGTCCTCCTCGATCAGCAGGCTCGCACGGCGCTCGGCAAGCTGCTCGTCGGTGTACCGTACCGGGGGGCTCGGCTCGAGGTCGAGGTAGCGCCCCGCCATGAGCGCCGCGACCTCCTCGTCGGAGACCGCGCGGTCGAGCAGCACCAGCTCGTCGTACACCGCGTCGGCGCAGGAGGTCCAGCCCGGCCGCGAGATCGGCGGCTGGGTGCCCACGCCAATCCTGTAGGGCGTGGCGGGCGGGAAGGAGTCCTCGCCCCAGGTCGAGTACTTGAGCTCCCCGTTATCGTAGAACCGCATGCCCTGCGCCGCGTCCCAGGTCAGGACGATGTGGTGCCACTGTCCCTGCTTCCAGATCTGGATGCCCTCGCCGTAGTTCGGCCCGTGCCAGGTGCCGTCGCGATCCACGACCCAAAGGTAGAACGAGCCGCCCTTGATGCCGGCGCGGATGAAGAACTGGTAGTAGGTGTCCTCGACCGCCGACACGTTCACCAGGTACGGCCCCGTGCTGTTGCTGCCCGAGCGGATCGTGGGATCGTCGAGGTCGTAGTGCGGCTGGAACCAGTAGGCGACGGTCCCGCGCTCGCCGAACAGGTGCCCGGCGGCGGCGTAGTTGAGGCTGCTGGCGCGCCCCTCGACCTTGCCCAGCTCCGTCTCGCGGCTCTTCTTCGTCAGCACCGCCCGGCCGATCCGCCCCTCGACGAACTCGATGCTGCTGAGCGCGATCGGCTCGGGGTTGCCGCGCGCGTGCTCGGCGCTCGCATCGCCCTCGAAGGGTGCGTAGAAGGTCACGCCGCGCGCATCCAGCTCCGCCGGGGCGAGCTGTTGGCTCGAAGCGAGCGCCGCCACGACCGCCATGAGCATCAGCGACGCAATGGTCGTGCGCATGGACATCGCTCCTCCGGAATCAAGATCGCCGCCTCGCCGAGGCGCAGCCGGGCCGTCGTAATCGGCTCACCCGGGCTGCCATCGGCCTGCAGCGGCCGGTAGGTCCCGTCGAGTTCGTGGTCGATGGCGGTGTCGTCGTCCCAGCCGATCGCCGGCATCGATGGCCGCACGAGCACGAGCGCGTTGGCGAAGCGCCGCGCGAAGATGATGTGCTCCGTCGCCGCGCCCTCGACCAGCGCCAGATCGTCGA
>JALGUI010000103.1 GCA_029820915.1 Candidatus Zipacnadia bacterium
ACCCGATTCAGCACGCATCGAGGCATCTCTCCACCCCGACCGGCACTTCAGCCCGCAATCGACCTCACACTGCCCTCGGAGACAGTTGACGAGAGAACCTATGAATAGTGCGGGCTTGGACGCTCTGCACGTGGCGCAGGTGCTGCTGGAGCGCTGGCGGAAGCAGTACAACACAGAAGCCGACGGCTTCTCAGTCCGCGCCCATAGGTCACGGCACTACCGCCCCCCCCCGGGAGGCGCGCCGGTTCGGGGCTCCGCTCGGTCCTCCGGCCAGGGCGGGCCGCCCCTCCGCTTAGCACCACACGGCAACTGTTAGCACTCATGGGGGCAGATCACACGGAGGTGACGACATTGAGCCGCATTCCGTCAACGCTCGCTGTATGCTTCGTCGCCCTTGCATACTCCGCCGCGCAGGCCGGAACGATACCCTCAGCACGGGTGCCGGGTATCGCTCAGCCCCCTGAGATTGATGGACAGATCACTGAGGAGTGGCGGTCCTGCACCTCGGTAACGGGATTCTCGCAGGTGGGGATCAATCGAATTGCGGAGGAGCAGACCCGGGCCTTCATTACGTGGGATGACGGCAGACTGTACGTCGCGTTTCAGTGCCCGCAGGACGATCCGCCGGTGGTGAACGCTCCGGAGGCCGGACGGGATGCCGCGGTCTACGAAGACGATTGTGTGGAGGTGTTTCTGCAGCCGAACCCGTCCACGAACACGTACTACCATTTCGCCGGGAACGCCGCGGGACAGGTGCGGGATGAGGAGGGCCGCGACGTCGAGTGGAATGCTGAGTGGGAGTACGCGGCCACCGAGAGCGACGGTGGCTGGGAGGCGGAATTCGCCATCCCCTGGTCGGAGGTCGGATGCACGGCATCGCCGGGCACGCAGATCGGCGTCAACCTCGGCCGGGCCCGACAGTCGGGCGTCACCGTGTATTCGAGCTGGTCACCGGTGATGCGCTCCTTCCACGACCCGGCCACCTTTGCGGAGGTCACGCTGTCAGAAGGCCCGGCGGTGCGTGTCTTAATGCCGGAGGATACAGTCGCCGGTGTCGCCGTGGCGGTCATGAATATCACCGACGCCGCTGTGAGCGTCGATATCGCGCTTGCGGTGACGCCCGAACTCACGGCCCCGACGCGGTCCGATAGACAGGCTGCTATCGAGCCGGGCGGCACAGTATCGGTCCGATGTGCCGGTGACGGCCCGGGTCGCTATGGCGTCTCCGTGCTGATTGAGGCTGATGGCCAGACAGTGCTCTGGCAGGCCTGGCAGCAGGACATTCCGCACGCCATGAACGCCGAGTTGCGCCGGTACTTCTTCCACGACCAGGTGGTGCCGGTCTGCTACATCCCGGATGATCACGCCGCTGCCACTACTGTCACGTTTACGCTGCAGGCCGAGGATGGAATCGTGGACACGCAGGTTCTCGGGCCGGGCGACCGGGCAAGACCGACTCACGATCCCCGCGACCGGCCGGAGCTGGGAACCCGCAGATCGGTCGTGCTCGACATCGCCGAGATCTCCCCCGGTCCGTGCACGGTGCGCATCGATGCCGTAGGCCCCGGCGGAGCCCAGACGGCCGTCATCCCGTTTGAGAAGCCGCCCGCTCCACCGTGGCTGGAGTGCGACTACGGAACCGAGGACCGTCTGCTGGCTCCATGGACGCCGGTGCGCGTTGATGGCGCATCGATCTCCTGCTGGGGTCGGGAATACCGCTATGCGGAAACAGGCCTCCCGGCACAGATCATCAACCAGGGCTCCGCGATGCTGGCCGGGCCGGTGCGCCTCCGGGGACGGGTGGACGGACGGCTCGTCACCTGGCGTCCCGGGCGTTTCGAGGTCACTGACAGCACCGAGACCCATGCTACGCTGGAAGCGTCCTCCGCCGCAGCATCCATGAGCCTCGAGGTCCGCACGGGCGTTGAGTTCGACGGTCTGGCCTGGACCGATCTGGCGTTGTCGGCCCCGGACTGCCGGCTCGACGAGCTGGCCCTGGAGATCCCGGTCCGGAAGGAAGCCGCCACGCTGTTCTTCGGCCAGCCCATGAACCGGGAGATCGGGAGGGGGAGGCCCTATCCAAACTGGTCAGGAGCCCCGAACGGTGCGATGACCGTCCAGCCTGCGTCGGGCCCGTTCACCAACTACGTCTGGTTCGGTAACGAAGACATCGGGTTGGTGTGGTGTTGCGAATCACCGCAATCCTGGGCGAACCGCGACCCCGATCGGGCCATCGAGATCATCCCTCAAGACGATCACGTCGTGCTGCGGATACACTTCGTCGATCGCCCCCTGGAACTCACAGAACCCCTGAAGCTCTCGTTCGGGCTGCAGGGGACGCCGGTGAAGCAGGCCCGGGAGCGCGCCTGCATCCAACTGCAGAGCTATGGGAATGAGACGTGGAGAACCGGGGTGGAGGAGCCGGGATCGGTTGTCTACCCGGCCGCCGGCAATATCGACACCGCATCCGGTAGCCTGCACCTGTGGACGGAACTCAACTTTGACCCACATGTGGAACTCCGGCCGGGTGTCTCGCGCGCCGCCTACAACCGCGATCTGTTCGTCCTTCTGTGGCCAAATGGCGATGCGTTTGGCGTCCACTGGAATATCGATGACCGGGGCATGCGCGTGTTGGTGCGCGATGGGCCGCCGGAGTTGAACAACTACATCGCCATGATCGCGACCCATCAGCCGGAGTGGCAGGACGGGCAGAGGCATCTCCTCAGCCTCTCTTGGGGTGAAAAGCTGGCCGTCTTCGTTGACGGCGAGCGCGTGGGCACGAGGGACTTCCAGGGCATCCTGCCTACGCCGCTGGAGGGCGCGAAGCTACAGCTCGGCGGCCGGCAGGGAAGCGGATTCATCCTCGATGCGATCAAGATCACCGACTCAGAGTACACCGGCGGAGAACTGCCGCAGCCTGCAATCGATCCGGGTACGCTGCTCCTGGACACTTTCGAGGGCACCGGAGGCTCCCGCCGCACGAGTCCGCTCACGGCGGGTGGTACGCCGGCCTTCGGTCAGATACAGGACACCTTCAGCCTGATCGAAGGACCGGACGGCACGCGACTGCAGCTCGGCACACGTCCGGAGATAGTCAGCTACTTCGAGATGTGGAAGCGCCGTGGCGTGGACTACGTGCGGCTGCATGAGCAGTGGGCGGAGACTGAGGGCTATCCGATAACCCGCGAACACAAGGATGATCTGCACTCCTTCGTCCAGGGCGCGCATGAGGCCGGGCTCGGGGTGATGCTGTACCTCGGCTGCGAGATCGGGGACAACTGCGAGGAATACCGCTTGTATCGCGACGAGATCGTCGTCGAGCCCTGGGTCGAAGGTCAGGGCTACCACCGCGGCACGCCCCCGCAGATCGGCTACGATTGTGCCTACGTCGGTCCGTGGCAGAATTTCATGCTCTACTATCTGCGTGAGCTGATCCGCGAGTTTGACATCGATGCCTTCTACCTGGACGGCAGCTTCCTGCCCTATTCGGACATGAACCGGTGGCACGGCGCCGGATACGTGGACCGAGACGGCGAGCTTCGTCCGAGCTTCCAGATCCGCGGGATGCGCCGGTGGATGCGCCGGCTGCGGACGATGGTCGAAGAAGAGAAGCCGGGGGTCTGGATCGACATGCACGATTCCTCGGCGATCTTCACACCGACGAACTCGTTCGGCGACAGCATCTGGAACGGTGAGCAATACGTGCCGGTGATGCGCTCGCAAGGTATCAGCCTCCGCGAGTGCCTCTCGCCGGCTACCTTCAGGGCGTCATTCCTGGGGACCCAGTACGGCTTCCCGACCGATTTCCTGTCCTACGAGCATCTCGAGCAGGCACAGGCCCTCGCGCTGGTGCACGGCGTCCAGGTGCGCAACTGGCAGGACCGCGACATCACCGAGGCGCTGCAGGACTTGGGAGCCGCCACAGCCGACTGGCATCCGTACTGGGAGAACGGTGACCTGCTCGAGGTGACCGGGAGCGAGGATGTCTACGCCAGCTTCTACCAGAGCCAGGGCGGGGCCGTCCTGCTGCTGGTGTCCAACCTTGGCGAAGAGATGGCCAACGTTTCCCTGCGTTTCCGCAACCCGGCCCTCGGCCGCCAGGTGCAGGGCCCGGTCAACGATGCCCTGAGCGGTATGGAGATCGGTCAATACGACGGCGAGTTGACGCTGGAACTGGAGCCGTGGCGGCTGCACATGTTCAGATTCGGCCGCCCCTGAGGGTCGCGTCTAAGAGCTGACCCGGGAAGCGTCTTGTGTGGCCAGACAAAGCGGCGCCCAGGCTGCACTGCAAACACAGGGCAAAGCGAACGCGGTGGTAGATCAGGGCCCGGCGCCGGAGGCGGCAGGGCGCATCCGGACATGTGATGGTGGACGCGGGTACGGGTGCGGATGGCGCAGGGGCATGTGAGCAAACGGCAGTTGTGCCGGGAGGAGGGGATCGGGTGGCGGACGCTGGAGAAGGTGCTGGCGCACGTCGAGCCGCTCGGTTACCGGCGGACGGCGCCCTATCCGGCACGCAAGGCGGGGCCGTTTGTGGAGCGGATCGCGCAGATTCTGAGGGAGGACCGCGGTGTGCCGCAGGAGCAGCGTCACACCGCGCCGCGTATCTTCGAGCGGCTGGTGGAGGAGGGCTACGCGGGGGGCTACACCCAGGTGCGCGAGCAGGTGCGGCAGTTGCGGCGGCTGCAGGGGGAGGTGTTCATGCCGCTGCGCCACGACCCGGGACGGCTCAGGTGGCTGTGGGGCAGGCCCTGGTGCAGCAGCGCGGGGTGCTGGGCAAGGTCTACTTCTTCGTGCTGGTGCTGCCGCACTCGCTCAAGTACGAGGAGGTCTACCTGCACGACTACGCCAGCCTGCGCGAGGCGCGCCGGGGCCTGAGGCGCTACTTCGACTACTACAACCACGAGCGGCTGCACCAGGCCCTGGGCTACCGCACGCCCGCGCAGGTCCATGTCGCGACGAGCGCCGCCTCCCATGGGGGCGGGAGCACCACCAGCTGACGGCGACGCCCCACGGCTCTCACCAGGACGACGCTACCTTAACGGCACCGGTTTTCTTGTCTTGACAAGGGGCTGCACCTCAAAGTGCCGGTCGATCAGGAACTGCACTTCGTGCTCGATACCTACGCGACCTACAAGACGACAGCGGTCCAGGAGTTCGTGGACGGGCACGAGGGCCGGGTTCAGTTCCACTTCACACCGACCCATGCGTCCTGGCTCAACCAGATCGAGTTGTGGTTCTCGACGGTCACCCGGCGCGTGCTGCACCTGACCTGCCGCCACGAGTGCTACCAGCTGCTATGTGGTACTGAGCGGCCGGTTAGGCAGCTCTGGGCGGAGGGCTGAGCGGAGCGAAGCCCGGAGCTCAGGGCTGGCACGCCTCCCGGGCGGGGGGACGATAGCCCAGTGAGCTGTGCGGCCTCACTGAGAAGCCGAAGGCTTCTCCGTTGTAGTGCTTACTCCAGCGTCCTACCAGGAGCTGCGCTTCGCGCAGCCTGTCGAAGCTCTCCCCGTCCAGCAGTTCCTCGCGTAGTTTGCCCTTGAACGACTCAACATAGCCGTTCTCCCATGGACTGCCACGCTCAATGAGGAGCGCCCGGGGGTACAGCTTGGGCCCCGAGCGCGGTGGCGAGCGCAATACCCACCCCGACCTCGTGCCCTGCGAGCAGCTCTCCGATGAGGCCAGGGCGAAGGACCCAGTGATGGTGCGCGATCTGCCCACCTGCCTCGCCAGGGCGGGCTTCCAGGTGGAGCGGGCCCGCTCGTGGGACAAGTTGGCGGACGGCGCACAGGCGTGAGGCGTCGCTCCGATGTGCACCGCGCGTCAGCCGAGCCGCGCCAGTTGCTGCAGGAGCTGCACCATCGGTGGGTCGAGGTGCATCCCCCCGCTCGCGCATTCCACGCAGCTGGCGGCGACAACGCAGCAAGTACTCATTGGCTTCCGACGCACGGCGGCACTCGTTCATGAGGTAGGCCACCTGGTAGTAGGACGCCGCCAGATCGCGCTGCGACTCGGCGTTGCCCGGGTCCGCCGCCGCCAGACGCTGCATGACATCGCGGGTCGGCTCTAGGAGCGCGTGGTGGGTGTTGAGCCGCGTATCGTTCTCCATGGCGTCACACAGGTCGAAGATGAAGCGGTGGCACACTCGGGCGGTGACCGCGTCCTCCACACCCTCCGCCTCAATCAGCGACAATGCCCACTCAAGCCCGATGTTCGGCCCGTCGCCCTCCCCCGCGATGATCGGCTCCGCAAGTCGCTGCGTTGCCCCGTCGAGTTCGGCACCCGTGAGATCGTTACTGTAGCAGTGCCCGGCCCGTGCCCTGTCGTCGGCGCCGATGAGGTGGAACATGGTCTCGCTCTCATGCAGCGGGTCGTCGCGGGGCAGGGCCTCCAGATGGTCGGCGATGAGACAGTGCCGCCGCCGCACCTCGGCCGCGTCGGTCAGGCTCCGGCGCGCGATGGCGAGACGCGTCTGGCTGTGCGCGAAGTCCCATTGCCCCTGTGCGCCGCGCCGCACGAGCTGCCCGCGGAAGCTGCGCCGCAGGCCCGCCAAGCGCGCCGGGTTCCACGCCTCACCGCTGACCGCCGGCAGCAGCACCTGCAGGTCCGTCTCCCGCCAGCCGCCGCGGCTCAACGCCAGCAGGTCGGCGAAGCCGCGCGCCCACGCCTCGCCCCAGATCTCCTCGGTGCGCGCCAGCAGCCACCCGTACAGGCCCTCAACATCCGCCGGCAGCGCCTCGATCACGCTCAGCAGAAGCTGGTGCAGACGCTCATCGCCGGGCAGATCGGGGAACTCCCGGTCGGCGCGCTCGAAGTCGTCCTCGTCGAGCAGGTTCAACTCCTCGACCGCCAGCGTCAGCCACAGCGGGTTCCCCGCGGCGGACGTGCCATCAGGCAGCCGCTTGCCGGCCAGCTCCGCCACAGCCACGCAAGCGAAAGGGGCCTCGACTTGGTACTCTTCCTCAACGGCATGCCTCTGCTGACCGCCGAGCTGAAGAACCCGCCGACCGGCCAGACGGTGGAGGACGCGGTGCACCAGTACCGCACCGACCGCGAGTCGCATGCGCCGCTGTTCGCGCCGGGGCGCTGCGCGGCGCACTTCGCGGTCGATCCCGAGCTGGTGCGCATGACCACGCATCTGACCGGGCAGAGATGGGCGACATGTACTGTCGCCTGTTCCTATTGGAGATGATGGACGTCTACCATCGCGCGGGTGGCGGGGTGGCCGCAGCAGCGCGGACTGCCGGTACATGCGGGAACGGCTACTCGGGCCCCACCCTGAACTCAAAGGCACCTTTGCCCAACTCCCGCGTGCCTTGGAGGAAGCGCACTTCAAAGTGATATGTTCCATTCTCGGGAACCTTCAGGCTGAATGGGAAATGGGCAGCACTTCGGCGGGCAATCCGTATGCGCCGAATCTCATGCGCGATCTGCTCACCTTCGGCGTCCAACACAGTCATCTCCGCGTCCGGTGTGATTTCAGCGTCGGTGTTGTTGATGGCGGAGATAAAGATGCTTATGTCGTCCCCGTCAGGGAAGACGGTGCTTCTGGCAGCTCCGCGGACCGAGACTGAGAACGGGCGCAATCGCCACTCAGGCACTTGTTGAGATGCCTCAACGACCCGGAAGGAGAACGAGGAAGAACCGAGTTCCCGGCCCTCGAAGAAAGCGCGTGCGGTCATCTCGTAGTCCCCTGGCCGGGGTAGGTCAGGGTGCACCGCGAAGCACGAGTAGTTGCTGGGACCAACCCTGATGGTGCGTGCCTCCGAGTATACCAGGCGACCGTCACTGTCAGCGACCTCTGACCTGCCCCCATGAGTGCTACCAGTTGCTATGTGGTACTGAGCGACCGGTCAAGCAGCCCTGGGCGGAGGGCTGAGCGGAGCGAAGCCCGGAGCCCAGGGCTGGCGCGCCTC
>JALGUI010000104.1 GCA_029820915.1 Candidatus Zipacnadia bacterium
TGACTCCGGTGCGCCCGCGGGTGTTGTTCGTCGGCGCCGAGCCGGCGGTCGCCTACCGCCGCTTCCGCTTCGTCGGCTTCAAGTGCTACGGCTGGGACACCTGGCTGATGCGCTGGGTCGGCGGGCGGTGGACCGATGTTGTTCGCGTTACCCCGAACACCGGTCATCCGGACTCCGGCTATGCCGTTGTGGCCGATGCGGACGGCCTTCTCGTCTTCGCGCCCTGCTGCGATCAACGCCCGATCGTCAGCTTCATGGAGGAGGCGGCCGGAGAGAAGGGCTTGCCCGGCACCGATGCGGCGCGCAACCATCGCGTTGAGGTGTACCGGCTGGCCGCTGATGAGGCCCTGCCGGCACCCACCTTCCCGCCGACCAAGGCCGCGCCGTACGTTATCTGGCCGCCCATGCCCGGCCTCGCGCCCGCCGGGCGGCCTGCAGCTCGTGTGGGGCGACCTGCACGCGCACAGCGCCTACTCCAAGTGCATGTCCTGCAACGACGGTCTGCCCGAGGACGTGCTGCGCTTCCAGCGCGACACCCTCGGCTGCACCACGCTCACGCTCACCGAGCACATCGCGAGTTCACGCACGTGCTGGACTGCGTGGAGCGCGAGGCCGGCGCCGAGCGCATCCCGCTCTACGCGGTCGAGTGGGCGCAGAGCCCGGCGCATCACACGAACTTCTTCGCCATCGACCGCGAGGTCTTCGACCACCTGCGCGCCATATTGCTGGCGAACCACGACCTGCGCGAGATCTACCCGCGCGTCAAGCAGGAGCTGCCCGAGCATTCGGTGGTCGCCATCCGCCACTTCCACGGGGTGGGCGCGGACGAGTTCGGCGTCAACGGCGCGCGCGTGGCCGAGACCCACGACCCGGAGATTGAGTGGGCGATGGAGGCCATGCAGACGCGCGGGAACATGATGCTCGACGACTACGGGACGTTGCCGTTGTTCCCGAGCAACTTCCTGAACGCCGGAGCGCGGCTGGGGCTCGTGGGCGGGAGCGACCACTCGCGCGGCGCCGGCCCCAACCGCTTCTGCCTCACCGGCTTCTGGGTGCCGGAGGTGACACCGCAGGCCATCTTCGACGCTATCCGCGAGCGCCGCACCGTCGCGATGTCCAACGGCAAGGTCGCCATCTGGGCGACGCTCGACGGCCGGCCGATGGGCTCGGAGCTGTCGCTGAGTGGCCCCGTCTGCGTCCAGGCGACGATGGCGACAGGCTACCGCCTGCGCCGCGCCTGCCTGATCCGCGACGGGGAGCCGCTGGCGTGGACCGACCTCGACGGCCGCGTCGCGGCGGCGGAACTGATCGACGAGGACGCGCAGCCCGGGGCGCACTGGTACTCGGTGACCGTCGAGGCCGACTCCTCGACCGGCGACCCGCCCGTCATCGCGCACGGCTCACCGTTCTTCGTCGCGGTGATAGGCTGAGGGCTCAGCCACGTGCGACGGGGACGATGTTCGAGCCCGTCTCGTAGTCGCGGAAGTCAGGCACCGGCACCGGGGCCCCGCCCAGGCCGATGGAGACCTCGCTGATGATCCCCGGGACCGTGATGTCCATCGCGAAGTAGACGTCCAGCTCCGGCGGCTCGCCGCTGTGCACCGCCATCGCGAAGTCGCGTGCGACCCAGTAGTCGCTACCGCCATGCCCGGCCTGCGCGGCCTCGGGTGGCGGGTCGCGGTGCTCGGCGGGCAGGAACTCCTCGGCCAGCTCCGACAGCGGCTGCCAGGTCTCGTGGTTCTCCGCACGCCCCTTGAGCCATACCCGCCCGTCCTCGTCGCGCGTGCGCGCCGACTCGTAACAGCCCTCGGTGCCTTGCAGGCTGTAGGCGGTGGTGATGCTCGGGCGGTCGGAGATGATGTCCTGGCGGACCTTCACCAGTCCGCCGCGGTCGGTCCGGCAGATCATGAGGACGCAGTCCTCCTGCTCGTACTCGTCGCCGCGCGGGTCCTCGTGGTGGTGCCCGCTCCCCAGGCACGAGACGCTGGTGAGCCGCTGCCCCATCCACTGCAGCACCGGGCCGAGCTGGTGGGTCGGGTAGGTCACGCCGTTGCGGCCGGTCTGCCAGCGCCGCCGCCACGGGGTGCGCTCGCTCAGGTCCTTGAGGTCGTGGGTGTACTCGCCCTCGCCGAAGTACATCTCGCCGAAGGCGCCCGCACGCGCCATCTCGCGCACGATCACGTTCGCCATCATGTAGTTCGCGTTCTCCGAGATCATGTACGTGCCGCCGCTCGCGCGGACGGCGTCCACCAGCCGGCAGCACTGGGTCAGATCGACTGCCGCCGGGACCTCGCTGAGTACGTGGAAGCCACGGGCCAGCGCCATGCAGGCGTGCTCGACGTGCAGGTTCTGCGGCGTCGCCACCACCGCCGTGTTGATGAGGCCGCTGTCGAGCATCTCATCGTAGTCCTCGAAGAGGTGCTCGACCTCCAGCGCCTCGGCCGCCTCCGCGCGGACCCCGGAATTGAGGTCGCACACCGCGACGACCTCGCAGTCCGGCACCGCCCGCAGCCCCGCCGCCAGTCCCCGCCCGCGGCGCGCGCCGATGATGCCGACTCGTAGCTGCATGTCAGACCTCCGGTCCGGCGGGCTGCATCACGCCTCGCGGGCCCGCAGCTCACGCTTGAGCACCTTGCCGGTCGCCGAGCGCGGCAGCTCGTCCACGACCTCGATGTCGCGCGGCACCTTGTACGGCGCCAGCTTCTCGTGGCAGTGCGCCAACGCTCGCCCAGAGTCCAGCGTCCGCCCTTCGTGCAGTTCGACGAAGGCCTTCACCCGCTCGCCCTGCAGCGGCGAGCGGAGGCCGATTACCGCGCAGTCGCGCACCTCGGGCAGCTCCTGGATGACATCCTCGACTTCGCGCGGGTAGACGTTCAGCCCGCCCACGATGATCAGGTCCTTCTTGCGATCGACGATGGACAGGTAGCCGTCGTCGTCGAGTGTGCCGAGGTCGCCGGTGAGCAGCCAGCCATCGCGTATCGTCTCCGCCGTCTGCTCGGGCGCGTTCCAGTAGCCCTTCATGACGTTCGCCCCGCGCACGCACACCTCGCCCACCTCGCCGGCCGGGAGCGCATTCCCATCGTCGTCCTGGATCTGCACCTCAACGCCCGCCACCGGTGGCCCGACCGTGCCGAGCTTGCGCGTCTCGCGCGAGCGGTTGCAGCTCACCACCGGCGACGCCTCGGTCGGCCCGTAGCCCTCGACGAGCGTCGCCCGGTGGCGAGCCTCGAAGGGCTCGACGATCTCCACCGGCAGCGCCGCTCCGCCGGAGACGCACAGCCGCAGGCTGGAGGTGTCGAAGTCGCGCTCGGCCTTAAGGCCGGTCAGCCAGGCGAACATCGAGGGCACCCCCGCGAAGATCGTCGCCCTCTCGCCCTCGATCGTCTCGAGCACGGCCAGCGCGTCGAACCTGGGGACCAGCACTGAGGAAGACCCGGCGAGCACCGGCGTGATCATGCACACCGTCGCGCCGAAGGAGTGGAACAGCGGCAGGACGGTCAGGAAGACGTCGTCGCCCGACACGTCGATTACCTCAACGCACGACGAAGCGTTGGCTATCAGGTTCGTGTGCGTCAGCATCGCACCCTTGGAGCGCCCGGTGGTGCCGGAGGTGTAGACCAGCGCCGCGATGTCGTGCCCCGCGCCTGGCTCAGGCAGGCTCCCCGGCCCGGCGGCCATCAGCGAGGCGAAGTCCACCGCCCCCTCGGGCACGTTCTCGCCGCTGACGATCACATGCTCGAGCGCCGGGCTGTGTGCGGCGGCCGCCTGCGCCAGCGGCGCGGTCTGCTCGACCGCGACCATGGCGCGCGCGCCCGAGTCCCCCAAGATGTGGGCCACCTCGACCGGCACCAACAGCGGGTTGATCGGCACCGCCATCGCCCCGAGCCGCGCCGCCGCGAAGTAGGTGATGACGAACTGCGGGCAGTTGGGCAACACGAGCGCGACGCGATCGCCCGGGCCCACCCCCAGCTCGTGCAGCCCGCCGGCCACGGCCTCCACGGCCCCGGCGAGCTCGGCGTAGGTGACCGTGGAGCCCGCTGCCCGTAGCGCCGGCTGGGCCGCTCGCCGCTCGGCGGTGTCCCGAAGCATCGCTGTCAGTGACTGCATTGCTCCCACCTCCGACCACCAGGGAGCGGTCTCATGTGCGGCATCTCCGCCCGAGGGTACACGCGCCGGTGCACCCGGTCAAGGCCCGGCGCGACGGTGGCGCGCCCGGCCGCCGGGGTGACCGTTCATCGAGACAGGTGCCCCGGCGGTGCGAGACGAACAGTCCTTCAGCCCGCGTCATGCGCCGCAAGGCGGCGTGGGGCCCCGGCACAGGTCGTCAGGGAGGTGTCCGGCCATGGCGCCGATCGACGAGAGCGCTGAGCTGGTCGTGACGGGCGATGTCACACTCGACTGGAACCTCGCACGGATCAGCACGGACAGCGTGACGTCTGTCTGGAACCCCGAGGACAGGGCGCGCATGTGCCGGCAGCGGGGCGGCGCCGCCATGCTCGCGGACGTCATCGAGGCGGTCACGAGCGTGCGCCCGCAGGAGCTGGCCCGCGATTTCTGCGTCAGGACCTTCCGCCTGCCGACGAGGCGCATCAGGCCGGGGCACCCACGCTACCACCAGTCCTACGCCATGTGGGCGCCATACCCCAACCCCGGTGGCGACCTCCCTCCCTGGGTATGGCGCGTGAGCGCCTACCTGGGCCTCGACCGCGCACGTGAGCTGCCCGAGGCGGCCGAGGGCGATCACCGCCGGATCGAGAACGAGCCGGACGACCCCGGCCTCATCGTGCTCGATGACGCGGGGCTGGGCTTCCGCGACGACCCGCGGCTCTGGCCGGCCGCATTGCGCGACCGCGAGTGCTCGGCGTGGGTCGTGGCGAAGATGGCGGAGCCGGTGGCGCGCGGCGCGCTGTGGAAGCGCCTGGTCGAGACCTGCGCCGAGCACGTTATCGCCGTGACCACCGTCGGCGACCTGCGCCGCACTCAGGTGCACATCAGCCAGGAGCTGTCGTGGGAGCGCACCGCCCAGGACCTGTTCTGGGAGCTGATCCACAACCCCCGCATCAACTCCATGTCCCTCTGCGCGCACGTGGTCGTCTCGCTGCACACCGCGGGCGCGCTGCTGCTATCGCGCCGGCCGTGCGGTGACGATGAGGCCGCGCCGCCCGCCTGGGACTGCCGCCTCATCTTCGACCCGACCATCGCCGAGGGTGGCTGGCGCAGGCGATACGAGGGCGGCATGATCGGCTACACCACCTGTCTCGTCGCCGGCATCGCCCGGCAACTGATGCTCCCCGAGCCGAAGCTCGAGGCGGGGGTGCAGTCAGGCCTGTCGGCGATGCGCGTGCTGCATCGCAATGGCTACGGGGCGCAGGACCCGGCGGGCCCGCTGAGCGAGCCGGCCTTCCCCGTCGAGCTGGTGGCCGACGCCGCCGCTGGCGGCCGAGCCGAGCTGGCCGCGGTGACCGTGCAGGATCCAGTGCGCTTCCTGGGCGGCGCCGCGGGCGTCGCCGACGAGCGTGGCGGCGGCTTCTGGACCATCCTCGATGACGTGTGCGCCTCGCCGCCCAGCGCCTGCGACGAGCTCGACACGCCGCTGTCGGGCACCGCCGAGCGCATCGTCCGCGAGGGCGCGAAGGGCGCGAAGAGCGCGCTGCGCGGCGTCCCCATATGCGAGTTCGGGCACCTGACGACCGCGGACCGCCGCGAGATCGAGGGCTTCCGCAGCATCTCCAGGCTCATGGAGCAGTACTGCCGGGCGCGGCAGAGCAAGCCGCTGGCCATCGCGGTCTTCGGGCCGCCGGGGTCGGGCAAGTCCTTCGGCGTGACCCAGGTCGCGCAGTCGGTGGAGGGCGCGAGCGTCCAGGTCTGCGAGTTCAACCTGTCGCAACTCGGCGGGCCCGAGGACCTGGTCGATGCCCTGCACCAGGTCCGCGACATTGGCCTGGCGGGCGACATCCCCCTCGTCTTCTGGGATGAATTCGACACCGAGCTCGATGGCGAGCTGGGCTGGCTGCGCTATTTCCTCGCGCCCATTCAGGACGGCGCCTTCCAGGACGGCCAGATCGTCCATCACATCGGTCGCGCCATCTTCGTCTTCGCCGGCGGCACGAGCGCGAGCATGGAGCAGTTCGACCGGGGCCACCAGTGCGACGCCTTCCGCAACGCCAAGGGCCCCGACTTCGTCAGCCGCCTCAAGGGCTTCGTGGACATCATGGGGCCCAACTGCCAGGAGGACCAGCCCGGCGGCGACCCGCACTTCCTCATCCGCCGCGCCATTCTGCTCAGGTCCTTGCTAACGCGAAACGCGCCGCAGATCATGGCTGAGTGCGATGGCGGCGAGGGCCCGCAGATGGACCCCGGCGTGCTCCGCGCCTTCCTGCACATCGGCGACTACAAGCACGGCGCTCGCTCCATGGAGGCCATCATCCGCATGAGCGCGCTGGCCGGCAGGGACCGCTTCGAGCGCTCCTGTCTGCCCGCGGCCGAGCAGCTCGACCTGCACGTCAACGGCCGCGAGTTCCACGCCATCGTCCAGCTCCCCGCCTTCGACGACGACGTGCTGCTCGACAGGCTGGCGGCCGCCACCCATGAGGTCTATCGCGGCAGTGTGGGGAGCTACGAGGGGCGCTCGGAGTACGCCGATCAGCCCTACGAGAATCTGCTTCCGAACCTGCAGCAGCAGAACCGCGACTTCGTCCGCCACGTCCTGACCAAGGTCGGCGCCATCGGCTACGCCGTCATCCCCGCGCGCAGCGACGACCCGCCCGTGGGCTTTCCCGGCGACCACCTGGAGTACCTCGCCGAGATGGAGCACGACCGCTGGATGCGGCTCAAGCTCGAGCAGGGCTACCGCTGGGGCCCCGAGCGCGACGAGGACGCGCTCATCAACCCCTACATGCTCCCGTGGAACGAGATCACGGACGCCGAGCGGGCGCGGCGCCTCGGCGCGGACGCGGACCGGATCGGGCCCGGGCACCTCAGCGACGACCAGAAGAAGTGGGATCGCGACCTCGTGAAGAGCATCCCGGCCGTCATGGCCGAGGCGGGGTACACTCTCATCGCGCTGGCCGGCCGGGAGGAGTGAGCGTGTCTTTGGTCGGGGACCCGCTGCGAGTTGGTGTGACCGGTCACCGCTTCCCGGCCGAGGTCGAGAGGCTGCAGGCTGCGCTCGAACGGGCCCTGGACCGGGTGGAGCTGGCGTTCCCGGGGCGCAGGCTGGTCGCAGTGTCGCCCCTGGCGGAGGGGGCCGACCGGCTCGTGGCCCAGGAAGTGCTCGGGCGCGGCGGCACGCTGGAGGCCGTAATGCCGCTGCCCGTGGCCGACTACACGACCGACTTCGAGACCGAGCAATCAAAGGCCGAGTTCGCGCGCCTGCTCGACCAGGCGGCCGAGGTCGTGGTGCTGCCGGCGACCGCCACGCGCAACGAGGCCTACGAGCAGGCGGGTCTGTACATCCTCGACAGCTCAGACGTGCTGATCGCCATCTACGACGGGAAGCCGGCCCAGGGCCGCGGCGGCACGGCGGAGATCGTCGAGCGCGCCCTGCAGCGCAACTCGCCCGTGCTGCACGTCAAGGCCGGGAACCGCAGGCCGGGCACGACCATCCCGACCAGCCTCGGCGCCGAACAGGGCGAGCTCGTCGCGCACAACCTCTAGCTCCGGACCGGAGAGGCGACGGCCCTCAGAGCCCACCTGCCTACCGCGTCAGCACCCACGCGCGCGCATCGCCGCCCTCAAGCTCCAGCGACACCTCGCCGCCCGGCTCCGCGCGCTCGCCCGTGAAGAACTCCGCGCACTCGGCGTACCCGCCCGGCAACGTCAGCGAGAGTGACCTTCGCTGGCCCGAGGCGTTCATGACCGCCACGATCATGGTGTCGCCGAGGCTGCGTGCGCCCGCCCAGTCGGCGCCCTCCGGCACACCCTCAAGCGCCGCGAACTCCCCCTCGGCGAACACGTCCTCGTGCGCTGCGGCAAGTCGCGTGACGTCGGCGCTGGCCTGCCACGACCGGCCCTCCAGCGGCATCCGGTCGTAGAGCAGCACACCGCCCGTGCAGTCCATCAGCCGTCGCAGCAGCACCGCCCTCGTGCACGGCGTCAGCACGTCGTCGGAGTTGCGGTCACACGGGTGCATGATCTGGCCGACAATAAGCGGGATGCCCTGCAGCGCCTCGTGCGTCGCCCGCAGGTTCTCCCAGTTCCGCCCATAGCCGCATGACGCGACGTCGCAGCCCTCCAGCTCGCCGATCATCGCCCAGTCCACGCCGTAGCGCCACTTCGTGTCCTCGGACTGATAGCCGCTGTAGATCTGCAGCCGGGCCGGCGGCTCGGCGGCG
>JALGUI010000826.1 GCA_029820915.1 Candidatus Zipacnadia bacterium
CAGCTTGAGGCGGCCTTCCGGCCCTACCTGCTCAGGCGACGGCTGCTTGAGGGCGCGGTCGGACTGCTGCAGGGACTGGCGCTGGCGGGAGCGGTCGCGGCCGGCGTGGTGCTGGTGGCCGGTCGCCCGTCGCTCTTCGACCCGGCAGGCTGGTACGCCGTCATCGCCGCCGCACTGCTCCCCGCGCTCGCGCGCCTGGCGCGTCCGCCGGACCCCATGGCCGCCGCTCTGACTATTGAGCACAGCTTCCCCTGGCTGCAAGACCGAGTCGCGACCGCGGTGGACCTGGCGCGGCGCCGTCCGACGCGGGCGCCGCACTCCGAACGCGTCGCCGGACGCATCCAGGACGAGGCGGCCGCCGCGCTGCGCCACCTGCCACTCGCGCGCAGCCTGCCGGTGGCGGGCCTGCGCGCGCCGGCGCTGGTGGCGGCGCTCGGGCTGGGGCTGGCGACGCTGGCGTGGTGTGCGCTGCCGCCGGTCACGCCGGACAGGCCCACCTCGGCCTCCGTGCCTGCGCCGGCGGACGAGCCGCCGACCCCAACGCCCACGCCGCCCGCCCTCACCGACCTGAGCCTGACCATCGAGCCCCCGGCCTACACGCGGCTGCCGACCCGGCGCATGACCGATCTCCCGGAGGCCCTGCGCGCGCCGCGGGGCAGCCGGGTCACCGTGGCCGCCCGCTGCGATCGGGCGGGCGTCGCGGTGGCGATCGTGTCGGGGCCGGGCGCGGCGCGGGAGCTACCCCTCGCGGACGGGGGATGGCTCGAGCACTCGTTCACGCTGACCGGCGCCGTGCGCTGGCGCCTGCGGGCCGAGGACGACGCCGGCGCGTCGCTGACGCCCTGGTGCACCATCGAGCCGGTGCCCGACGCCATGCCCCATCGAGCCGGTGCCCGACGCCATGCCCTTGGTGCAGTTGCTGCGTCCCGAGGGCGACCTGACGCTCGACCGCGCGGAGCCGGTGGAGGTGGCGGCGGCGGCGAGTGATGACTACGGCATCTCGGCGCTGGGCCTGCGCTACCGGCTGGCGGATGACGAGCGCTGGCACTCGCTGCCACTGGACGCCTCGGGCGGATCGGCCTCGGCTCGGCTGAACGTGGGCGCGGTGGGCCTGCGCCCCGGCGGCGAGCTGATCGTGCGCGCATACGCCACGGACAACGACGCGGTGACCGGCCCGAAGACCGCGGTCAGCGCGCCGGTGCACATCCGCCTTCGCGCGGACGCCGCGGTTGCCACGGAGCCCGAGACGCCACTGGCGGAGTCCCAGCGCGAGGAGCAGGACGCGCTGGAGAGGCTGCAGCAGGCGGCGCAGGAGATGGGCGAGGAGCTGGCGGAGGCGCTGGAGCGCGCCGGGGCCGGGGGCGGCGACGAGCAGCCCTCGGTCGGCATGGAGCTGCAGGAGGCGGCGCGGCGGCTGCAGGAGCAGGCGGGGCGGCTCGAGGGCGCCATGCGCGAGGCCGAGCGGCAGCTCACCGCCTCCGACCTGCTGACACCCGAACTGACGGAGAAGGTGCGCGAGCTGCACGAGCTGATGCGCGAGGTGCTCGATGAGGAGATGCGCCGGGCGCTGGAGGAGCTGCAGCGCGCGCTCGAGGCGGCGGACCTGGACGAGATGCGCATGAGCCTGGAGCGCGCTCGCCAGGCCCAGCAGCGCTTCGTCGAGCGGCTGGAGCAGACGCTGTCACTGCTGCGGCGCGCGCGACTCGAGGCCCTGGTCGAACAGCTGCGGCGCCGCGCGGAGGAGCTTGCCAGGCGCCAGCGAGAGTTGGGCGAGCAGACCGAGGCGCTGGCTGAGGGAGCGTCGGGCGAGACGCGGCGGGCCGAGCGGGAGCAGCAGGAGCTGGCGGGGGACACCGAGCCGCTGGCAATGCAGATTGAGCAGGCGGTCGAGGCGGCGCGCGAGGCGTCGTCGGAGATGGCCGCGCGGCTGGGCGCGGTGGGGGACCGCCTGCGGCGCGACGATCCAGCGGGCTCGATGCGCCAGGCCGCGAGCGCGCTGCGGCGGAGCAGCCCGCCGGACGCCCGCGACCCGCAGCAGCAGGCCGCGGCGGCGCTCGAACGGGCGGCCTCGTCGCTGGGCGAGCTGGCGCAGGACCTGGCGAGCGACTTCACGGCCGATGCGCGGCGGAAGATCGCCGAGATGGTGCGTGACGCGCTGGCCCTGTCGGACGGGCAGGAGGAGCTGACGGGGGATGTCGGTCGCCTGGCGGCCTTCGGGAGCGACGGGGGATGTCGGTCGCCTGGCGGCCTTCGGGAGCCGGGACCTGATCCGCGACAAGCGCGCCATCGACCCGGTGCGGCGCAGACAGAGCATCCTCGCGGACGCCACGCGGGAGCTGGCCGAGCGCATGGCCGAGCTTGCGCGGCAGACGCCGGCGATGGACCCGGCGCTGGCGGGGGCCGCGGGGGTCCTCGCGGACGAGATGGCCCAGGCGGCGCGGGAGATCGAGGGCGCGGACGTCATGACGGCGACGTGGCGCGGGCGCGCCGCCATGGCGGGCCTGAACGAGGTGGCACGGCGGCTGCTGGAGGTGGACGACCAGCTCGCCTCCAGCTCGGCGACGAGCACGCTGTCG
>JALGUI010000827.1 GCA_029820915.1 Candidatus Zipacnadia bacterium
CTGCTCCGCGACCTGCGCCGCTACGAGCAGCAGGTGCCCGAGCAGGTCCGCGTCCTCGTCCGCGAGGTGCGCCATCCCGACGATATGCGCGCGCGGGATGACCAGCAGGTGCGTGGGGGCCTGGGGGTTGATGTCGCGGAAGGCCACGCAGCGCTCGTCCTCGTGGACCATGTTGGTGGGGATCTCGCCGGCGGCTATCTTGCAGAAGATGCAGTCCTCGGCCATCCTCATGCCCTCCCGTCAGTCTGCGGCATCCAGCGGACGGACCGTCGTCGGCAGATTCGCGGCCACGGTCAGGACGCCCTCCCGCCGGTCGCCGTAGTCTATCGCCTCCCCCCGCCCGAAGCGCCAGGCGGTC
Source organism: Candidatus Zipacnadia bacterium (assembly GCA_029820915.1). Classification (GTDB taxonomy): domain Bacteria; phylum Armatimonadota; class Zipacnadia; order Zipacnadales; family UBA5352; genus JALGVA01. The sequence goes on from JALGUI010000827.1 coordinate 359, forward strand.
ACCACCCCGGCCAGCGCATCGATCTGGTCCTCGTTCAGGACCCCGAAGTCGGCCTTGACGCCGAGCCGGCGCAGGGCCGTGACTCTCAGTCGCCGCCCGTCCGGCGTGCCTTTCTTCGGCGGCTTGCCGCCCAGGAGCGCCACGAAACTCGCGTACGGATAGTACTCGATGACGCAGCCCGGCGGCCCCGTCAGGCGGCAGGAGTGATCGGCGTAGCCGGCCTCGATCAACGCGTCATACCAGGCAAAGCCGACCTGCATCCATCGCGGCGGGTTCTCGTGCGGGATCAGGTAGAGGCTGACGCCCCGGCGGATCAGCTCCCACTCGGCCATCCGGCAGGTCACGTACTTGCCGGGCTTCGGCGGCGGGCGCAGGCCGGCGCGGAAGTCGTCGTCGGCGCGGAAGTCGTCGTCGGCCATCAGCCGCTGGTTCAGGCAGCGGGGCGCGTCCACAGCGACGACGGCGTCGGGGCAGCGGGCGTGCAGGTCGCGGGCCGTGGCTTCCGGATCCGATGAGTGCAGCAGCTCGATGACGCGCAGGTCGGGGTCGGCGATCACGATGTCACACGGCCGCGCGGCTGCGGTGTCGATGCCGATGAAGTGCATGTCAGGGCCTCCCCGGGGGCTGGCCGCCAAGGTAGCGCGTGGGCAGCGGCTCTTCGGAGAAGCCGCCGCCACCCATCGCTACGATGTGCCGTGTCGGCTCGCCCGCCATGAGTTCGCCTCCCCTGCGGCCAAGGCCGCGGCGCGCGCGCTGTTACCGCATGAAGCGGCGGCCGTCGAGGCTGAGGGCGTCGAGGTCGTTGAGGATGGCCTCGAGGCCGAGGATGGTGCAGGACATGGGGTCGGGCGCGGCGACGAAGCGCAACCGCCGGTGACCACCGACTCAACCTGCGCGATCTCGTCCATCTGGCGCTCGGGCAGGTCCTCGAGGATCCACAGCACCTCGGCCACTGCGGGCTCGAGGGCCCCGCGCATCAGCTCCGCGATCCCCTCGAGCTTCTGCGCGTCGGCGGCGCTGGTCTCCTCGCCCGACAGGTCGGACAGCCGCACCTGCTCGGCCATCATCTCCGGGGTCAGCGCGCCGGCCATGATCTTGATGTCCTCAGCCCGCGCCGGCCCGATGCTGGTGCGGTAGCGGCGCCGCGCGTAGCGCCGGATCGCCTCGTCGAGGTCGTCGCCGCCGAAGCGGATGGCTTCGCCTGCCGCGATCATGCCCGCAGAGATGACGCCGATGTCGGTCGCGCCCGCGCCCACGTCCACCACCAGGCGGCACTCGGGCTGGTCCATGGGCGTGCCCGCGCCGATGGCGGCGGCCAGCGCCCGCGGCACGGTGACGACTTCCCCCGCGCCCGCCGCCCGCAGCACATTGGTGAGCGCGCGCCGCTCGACCTGGGTCGAGCGCGTCGGCTCACCCGTCACCACCAGCGGCGCCAGCAGCGGCCGGTGGCCCAGCGCCTGGTGAATGAGGTGGCGCAGCAGCAGCACGGCGGCGTCGAAGTCGGCGATTACGCCGCCGCGCAGCGGCCGGACCACCTCGACCTCCGTGACCTCGCGGTCCAGCATCTGCTTGGCCTCGGCCCCGTACGCGATCGGCCGACGGCGATCGGCGTCGAAGGCGATCACCGTCGGCTCGCGCACCACCACGCCGGCCTCATGGACGCTGATGTGGCACGAGGCGGTGCCCACATCGACGGCCAGCCTCGTTTTCCACGGCAGCAGGCGCAGCACGCGACCTCATGCCCTTCGCGCGAAGTCGGTGGACAGCGAAGACAGGCCACGCGACAACGCCGAAGTGTACCACAGGCCCTGGCAAAAGGCAACGCGACGGCCTCCGGCGTGTCGCAGCAACGTGATAATGTCCGGTTGGGGCAAAGTAGAGATGTCCTCCCCCGTCCCGAGCTGCGCTCGGCCCACCCCCTCCTTCAGCGGAGCGCATCCGTTGCACGTGTTCCTGTGTCACCACAGGGGAGGCGGCTACCTCGGCCCCGTCAGGTGTCGTCTGCCGTCATCGTAGGACAGGCATCCTGCCTGTCAGAGATGTCGTCATTGCAGGGTCCCGCCCAGGGGCGGGACCTGTCAATGCCGTTGGTGGTGCCGTTGCCTTCGCCGCGCGGACAACGAACG
>JALGUI010000828.1 GCA_029820915.1 Candidatus Zipacnadia bacterium
CCAGAGCGAGACCTCGTCCACCTGCGCGGGCACGTCCGGCCCGCGGATCGTGCGCTCGGCATGCAGCGTGTCGGTCTGCCCGGCCGCCACGGTCACGGGCAGCGCCGCGTGCCGGACCTTCTGCCCCGACGCGATCGTGTCGTAGTAGAGGATCACCTTCTCCGGCTCATCGCCGAGCCCGATCACGTCGATCGCGCAGTCCAGCGTGCCGCCCGGCAGATCGCCCGGCTCACCGACGCGCGCCGCCGGGCCCTCGGCGTCGAAGATCAGCGTGCCCATCTCGCCCCCGTCCGCGGCGGTCAGCTCCGGCGACATCCGCCACGTCCACGAAGTCTGCGCCGCGGGCTCGGCCCACTCGCGCACGAAATCGGCCGACAAGCGCGGCGGCGTCTCGCCCGTGATGTCGAGCAGTTCCAGTGGCACGGCCATCTCCACCGTCCAGGCGCCATCCGCGATAGCGGAGGCAGCCCGGCAGCCCTCCTCCCACGCGCGCCCGTCATCGCCCTCGAAGCGCACGTCGCCGCCCGGCTCGACCACCACCGCGACGGCTCGCTCGGCACTCGCCGGCACGAAGCACGCGGCCATGAGGCCGGGCGCCTCGGCCGACTGCATCAGCACGTAGAGCGCCGCGTGATCGTACGCCAGCGACACCCACGCCGGACGCTCTGCCAGCGCGCGGTTCGTGCTGTCCTGCAGGCACGGGAAGCGCGCGGCCGCGTCCCACTCGCCCGGCGCGGCCACGCCATCGATCGCCGGAGCCTGCGCCACCGGCGGCACTCCGATGCGCGGGCCGGCGGCACAGGCGGCCGCGGCGAGAAGCGCGAGGGCTGCAACGATCGCGAGCCGCCCCGCGCTCACCTGCGCCTCGCTGCCGATCTCATTGCTCATTGGCGAGTGTGACCTCCACCACCGTCACGCCCTTGGGCGGCACGCGCACCGCGAAGGTCGAACCCTCCGGCCGCACCAGCAGCGACGGGTACTCGGTGAGGATGTCCACGGACGCGATCTCGCGGCCCACGTCCACTGTGGGACGCGCATAGAACGGGGTGCTGTTCTTCAGCGCCACGCGCAACCGGCCGCTCGCCTCTTCGGTCGCCATCACGGTCACGGCGTCGGCTTCCTCGACGACTCGGGGCGCGGCCGAGACGGTCGCGATTGTGTCCGCGCAGGCGCGCAGGAACCCGTCCGAGACCGGAGCGAAGGTGAAGTGATCCCAGTAGCCCACCGGCTCGTCCATCGCCATGACGTCATCGGGCAGCGGCGGCGGCTCCCACGGCTCGATGTCGGGCGCGTCCGCCTCGGCGCCGTAGACGAGGCAGACCAGCGATAGCGGCCCGGACGGGTCGTCGAAGCGCACGCCCGGCGGCGGCAGGCCCTCCAGCTCGCGGCCGATCAGGATGGTCGGACCGGCCTGATACGCCAGCACGGGTCACGGCCTCGAGGTCGGCAATACCGGCGGTCGTCTGCACCGGTGCCCCCTGCGTCATCAGCCGGAACATGAGGGGATGCACGGCCATGCCCCGAGTGCGCGTGAAGTCCTCGACCTGGGCGTCCATGACTGCGTCCGACCAGACCAGCGTCGCGCCGAGCGCCCGCCGCGGGTCGCCCGAGAACGCCAGGTGCCAGCGCTCGCGCAGCCAGCGCCAGTGCCACTCTTCGAGTCCGTCGCCGAGGCAGACCAGGAGGCCGTCGGCGCACGGTCGCAGCTCGCCGCCCGACTCTGTGCGAAAGACGTTCGTGAGGGCGAATATCTCCTTCTCCAGCAGCGTCGGGCAGTGGCGGATCGCGTCCCATTCCTCGACGACGTCGTGCGTGTTGTGCAGGAAGATGAGCTTGGCCTGGGGCATGCCCGCGCGCATGAGCATGAGCATGGACAGGAAGTCGGCGTGGTCCCGCCCGTGGGCGGGATCGGCGGCGTACGGGCGCGGGTCCATGCTCAGCCCCGCCGCCACGGTCTCCACCACGATGCCGTCCACGCCGGCCGCCACGATGCGCCGGTGGTCCACGCCGTAGCGATACAGCGACTCCCACGGCGCGCGCCCCCACGACGAGTTGATCATGGCGGTCTTGCCCGCGGAGTGGATGGCATCCAGAGCCTTCTGCCAGAACCG
>JALGUI010000829.1 GCA_029820915.1 Candidatus Zipacnadia bacterium
TCACCCGCACCGGCGACGGCTGGCGCGTGGATGGCCCGGAGGCGGCGGAGTTCGTGCTCGTCGGCGACGAGGGGATGGCGGTGCTCACGGGCTCCGGCGTGGCCGCCATCGGGAAGGCCCCGGACTCGGCGCCCGCCTCTCACGCCGCGGCCCTGGCCGCCGCGGCTCGCGACATCGAGAACCTCCTGCCGCTGCGCCCCGACTGCCCGGTCGTCGCCTCACCCTGGCGCGAGCTGACGGTCGGCGATTCCCCGGTGGTCGCCGTCGCGCGCGGCGCCGATGGCCGGGTGGCCGCGGCGGATGCCGCCGGCAACGTCGTGTTGTTCGACGCCACGGGCGCTCAGCTCGGGTCCGCGCGCTTCGAGAGCGAGGTGCTGGCCCTGCACTTCGTGGGCGAGGACCTGATGGTGGGCGAGGATCGTGGCGCCTTCACCCGCCTGGCCGCCGACGGCTCGCAGCGCTGGCAGATCGTCATCCCCTATGTCCCGATGCCCTGGGACTACTGGACCGAGTACCGCAGCCGGGTGCGCGAGATCACCTCCGCCGACATCACGGGCGACGGCGAGCCGGAGATCCTCGTCGCCAACTCCGACCGGCGCGTGTATGCCTTCGCCGGGGATGGCGAGGAGCTGTGGAAGACCCCGGTCGAGTGGGGCGTCTTCACCGCCATGACCGCGGGCCGGTTCCGCGACGCCTTCGCGCTCTTCGGGGGCACCTCGCGCCCGTCCATCCACGGCCGCTGCATCGTGTTCGGCGCCGAGGGGCAGCACGTGGCGTACCTCAGCCGCCCCGACCTGGTGTCATGGTCCATCCCATCCCAGTTCAAGGACATGCGCCTGACCGACCTGGACGGCGACGGCGTGCCTGAGGTCATCAACGCGGTGGACACCAACTGCCGCCAACTCGTCGTCTACCGCGAGGACGGCAGCGTGCTGTGGGATGCAGACCTGGCCGGCGCGGCGCAGGCGCTGGCGGTGGCGCCCGCCGGTGCGGAGGGCGAGGGCGCGGTGGTCTACTGCGGCAGCGCGTCCGGCTACGTCGCGGCCTTCGAGGGCGCCGGCGGCGAGCGCCGCTGGTCATGCTACCTGGGGGAGCCCACGGCCCTGCTGGCCTTCACCGATGACGGCGGGCTCGCGGCCGCCACGCCCTCCGGGACGATCTTCCTCCTGAGCGCGGACGGACGGCTTCAGGGCCGCGTGGAGTTGGGCGGCAACGCCTCCGCCTTCGTCAGGCCCGGCGACCAGCGCGCCGGCGACCGCCTGCTCCTGGGCACCGAGGACGGGCGCGTCGTGACGGACTCGTGAGCGTGGGCGGGCCAGTCCGGCTTCGTCCGGCACGGCACGTGCGGGGCCGGTGACCGTCGCGCGCCGGCCCCCGCGAAGGTCCGTTCCGCCCGCGAAGTGAACCTCTGCCTGTCCGTCATCTCGTCATCTCCGGGCGCGCGCAGCGCGCCATGAGGGGCCGCCACCATGTCCGAAGCCCATGTCACGTTGAGCAATAACGCGCTGTCGCTCGAGTTCGGCGAGGACGTGCTGCGCGCGACCAACCATCTCTCCGGAAGCGTCACCGACCTCGCCCTGCCCGGCTTCGCAGTGGTGATCGGCGGACACGAGTTCGCCGGCGCGGACCTCACCTGGGAGGAGCCCGCTGCCGAGCCCGGCCGCGTCAGCCTTCGCGGCCGCTGCGAGGACAGTGGCATCGAGGCCGAGGTCGTCTACACCCTCGCCGACGACGAGCCCTGGTTCCGCAAGCAGGTGATCCTGCGCTCGCCCGAGCCGATGCCCACGCCCGACCGCCTGCTGGTGGACGTGCAGGCCGACCCGCCGCGACCGATCCGGCGCGTGGGCTACGGGCTGCGGGGTGGCCCGGACGCCGAGGAGCAGGAGGGCCTCGACACCTACGTTCCCCAGCCGGGCTGCGGGTATCCGGTCTGGGCGGCCGACTGGTTCGTGGGGATGGAGCACGCGGCGGCCTTCACGGTGCCCGGCGAGCGGCTGGCGCTGTATCACCATCCGGTCTGGGACGACGACGGCGTCATCGAGAGCGTCAGCGCGGTCTTCGGAGTCGCCGATCTGCACCGCAATGTCGCCGAGGCCTTCATGGACTACCTCTGGCGCATCCGCAACCCGCGGCTGGAGCGCCCGTTCATCACCTTCACCAGCGGC
>JALGUI010000105.1 GCA_029820915.1 Candidatus Zipacnadia bacterium
GACTGGGTCGGCTATGCCGCGCGGTGGCGGTGGCAGGAGCCCCTCGGGCCGCCGACAACACATCAGCAAGAGAGGCCACAACCCCCGCCTTACACAAAAGGCGGAACGTAACCGCGCAGCCGAGTAGGGTTGACGCTCCTTGGTGGGGCAGGTATAATCGTCACGGTAATGTAGGCGTCATCGTCAATGCTCCTTCACCACCCTAGGTAAGAGGTGCAGGCTATGCGCAGGTCACGCGGCAGGAAGCTAATCGGGCAGATGCTCATCGAGAAGGGCCACATCACGGATGAGCAGCTCGAGCAGGCGCTGGCAGCGCAGGAGCAGAGTACGCAGCGCATCGGCGAGATTCTCATCGATCTGGAGTTCGTCGAAGAGGGCCCCCTCTACGAGACGCTGGCGGAGCAGATGAAGGTCGGCTACATCGACCTCAAAGGGGCCAAGGTCAATCCGGACGTTGCCACGCTCATCAGCCGGGACGTCGCAAAGCGGTACACGGCTCTGCCGATCGACCGCGGCGAGGCGGGGACGATCCGCGTGGCGATGGCGGAGCCGACGGACGTCATCGCGCTGGACGACCTGAAGATGCGGCTGCAGGTGCAGGTTGAGCCGGTACTGGCGCCGCCGGAGCGGATAGAGAAGCTGATCGAGAAGGTCTACAGCCAGGCCCCGGCGAGCGCCGGGGCGGGCGGCGGCGCTCCGGCGGCCGCGGACTTCGGCATGGGGGACATGCAACAGCTCGCGCAGTCGGTGCGCGACAGTGGCATGTTGGCGACCGAGGAGAGCGAGGGCGAAGACGAGGACCGCATCGACACCGACCGCATCGCGGACGTCGCCGATGAGGCGCCGATCATCCGCATCGCCAAGATCGTCATCCAGCGCGCGATCCAGGAGCGGTCGAGCGACATTCATGTTGAGCCGCACCAGGCCGGCGTGCGCATCCGCTATCGCATCGACGGCGTGCTGCACGAGATCCTGACGCTGCCCAAGTACGTGCACGCGCCGCTGGTCTCGCGTCTGAAGATCATGTCGAACATGAACATCGCCGAGCGCCGCGTGCCGCAGGACGGGCGCATCCACATCAGGCACGCGGGCGAGGACTACGACCTGCGGGTATCCACGATCCCGACGACGTTGGGCGAGAAGTGCGTCATGCGGATCCTGGACAAGCGCGGGATCATGATGGGCCTGGAGAACCTCGGGTTCACGGGCGACCTGATGGTCGCCCTGGAGGTCCTGATCCGCCAGCCGAACGGCATGATCCTCTCGACGGGCCCGACCGGGAGCGGGAAGACCACCACGCAGTACTCGATCCTCAACCGCATCAACTCGGTGGAGACGAACATCATCACGATCGAGGACCCGGTCGAGTACCAGATCGACGGCATCAGCCAGGTGCACGTGAATCGGAAGGCGGGTCTGACCTTCGCGATCGCGCTGAAGTACTTCTTGCGCCAGGACCCGGACATCATCCTGGTGGGTGAGATCCGCGACCTGGAGACCTCGGAGATCGCGATCCAGGCGGCGCTTACCGGTCACCTTGTGCTCAGCACGCTGCACACGAACGACGCCCCGTCAACAGTGACGCGCATGATTGACATGGGCGTCGAGCCGTTCCTCATCTCGTCCTCGGTCATCGCCTCGATCTCGCAGCGACTGGCGCGCAAGCTGTGCGACGAGTGCAAGGAGCCCTACGATCCGCCGCGCGACCAACTCCTGGGCCTGGGATTCGACCCCGACGCGCCGGAGAACCGTGACGTGGTGTTCTACCGGGGCCCGGGCTGCAGCAACTGCCGGAACACTGGCTATCGCGGCCGCATCGGCATCTTCGAGATGATGATCATGAACCAGGAGATTCGCGAGCTGGTGGTGCGTCGCGCCTCCGCCGACCAGGTCAAGGAGGCGGCCGTGGCCAACGGCATGATAACGCTGGCCCAGGACGCGATGGACAAGGCGACGAAGGGCGTCACCGACATCGACGAGATCCTGCGCGTCGTGTCCACCGTCAGATAGCAGGCGCGCCGAGGCACCGGCCCGGGAGCGCACCACTCAGGAGGCCCATCGCATGGCCACGGAGCAGCGAACACAGACCAGACGCAAGGTCAAGGCGGTCCATGATGTGCATCTCGACGAGCTGCTCGAGCTCGTGGTCGAACACAATGCGTCGGACCTGCACGTCACGTCTGGTCTGCCACCGGTGCTCCGCATTGATGGTGAGCTGAAGAAGACGCGCTACGAGCAGTTGACCGACGACGTGTCGCAGCGCATGGTCTACGATATCCTGACCGACGATCAGATCCAGCGGTTCGAGACGGACCTGGAGTTGGACTGCTCGTACGCCTTCCAGAACCTGGCACGCTTCCGGGTGAATATCTACCGAGACCGGGGGACGGTGGCCGGCGCCTTCCGACTGATCCCGCGGCGCATTCCGACGATCGAGGAGTTGAGCCTGCCGCCGATCCTCGAGGAGCTGTCGCGGCGGGTGCGTGGACTGGTGCTGGTGACGGGCCCGACCGGCAGCGGGAAGTCCACGACGCTGGCGGCGATGATCAATCAGATCAACCACGAGCGCGCGGAGCACATCATCACCATCGAGGACCCGATCGAGTACCTGCACGACCACAACAAGTCGGTCATCAACCAGCGCGAGCTGGGGCACGACACGCACAGCTTCAACAACGCGCTGCGCGCCGCGCTGCGCGAAGACCCGGACGTGCTGCTGGTCGGTGAGATGCGCGACCTCGAGACGATCGGCCTCGCCGTTACGTGCGCGGAGACCGGCCACCTGGTCATGGCGACGCTGCACACCAACAGCGCGGCCGAGTCGGTTGACCGCATGATCGACGTGTTCCCGCCCGAGCAGCAGGAGCAGATCCGCATCCAGCTCTCCAACAACCTCGTCGCGATCCTGTCGCAGCAGCTTATGCCGCGCGCCGGGCAGCCGGGCCGCATCGCGGCCATCGAGTGCATGATCGCGAACTCCGCGATCCGGAACCTGATCCGCGAGGCGAAGACCCACCAGATAACGTCGATGATCCAGACGGCCGGTGAGATCGGGATGCAGACGATGGACCAGGCGCTGCGCGACCTGTACGCGCAGAGCCTGATCACCTACGAGGACGCGATGCGCCGGGCGCAGAACCCGATCGAGCTGGAGAAGCTGATTCATGGCGACACGAGCGACTAGGTCGGCGGGGGCGAGCGAGCTTAAGTTTTGTCGAACTCGTTTCCAGCGCGACAGGATGGTTACACTAGAATAGGCAGGGCCTGTACCGTGTGCGGCTGGAGGAGTTGGTGATCGATGCCGACATTCATGTTCAAGGCCAAGGACAAGACGGGACAGGAGGTCGAGCAGACGCAGGAGGCGGCGAGCAAGGAGGTGCTCATCAAGTCGCTGCGCGATGAGGGGCTGTTCCCCACCCAGATCAGGGAGCAGCGCACCTCCAAGGTCGCCAAGCGTTCGGGGAAGAGCTTCAGCTTCGGTTTCGGCAAGCGCGTGGGCCTGAAGGACCTCGCCATCTTCTGCCGGCAGTTCTCGACGATGATCAACGCCGGCGTCTCCCTGGTGCGCTGCCTGGACGTGCTGGAGCAGCAGACCTCGAGCGTAGGCCTCAAGGAGATCATCCGGGACATTCAGTCGGAGGTCGAGGGTGGGGCGACGCTGTCGAAGTCGATGACGAAGTACCCGCGGGTGTTCAGCGAGTTGGCCTGCGGTCTGGTGCGCGCCGGTGAGGTCGGTGGTGTTCTGGACGAGACGCTCGAGCGTCTTGCGGACTTCATGGAGAAGGACCTGGAACTGCGCCAGAAGATCAAGTCCGCGATGACGTATCCGATTCTGGTCTTGATCGTCGCGGTCGGCATCGTGACCTTCCTGGTCATGTTCATCCTGCCCAAGTTCATGCAGCTCTTCCTCGACCTGGGCATGGAGGACAGCGACTTCCCGGCGCCGACGAGGTTCCTGATGCAGCTCAGCAACTTCGCGCTGCAGAAGTGGTACATCATGGGCGCGATAATCGTCGGTCTGTGGGTCGCGGTCGGCCGCATCAAGCGCACCAAGACGGGCAAACGGTACTTCGACACGATAACGCTCAAGCTCCCTGTCTTCGGCAGCCTGAATCACAAGATCGCCGTGTCGCGCTTCGCGCGCACGCTGTCCACGCTGCTGTCGTCGGGTGTCCCCATCTTGCAGGCGATGGAGACGGTGGCAGGCACGGTGGCGAACGACATCATCGCCGACGCGATACTGCTGTCGCGGGCGAGCATCCGCGAGGGTGACACGATCGCCGCCCCGCTTGCCGAGAGCAAGATGTTCCCGCCGATGGTGGTGCAGATGATCACGATCGGTGAGGAGACCGGCCAGCTCGACAGCATGCTGGAGAAGGTGGCGATCTTCTACGAGCGCGAGGTTGACGCGGCGGTGGAGAGCCTGACGGCTGCGATCGAGCCGGTCATGATCGTGGTCCTGGGCTTCATCGTCGGCTTCATCGTCATCTCGATGTTCCTGCCGCTCATCGGGGTCATCCAGAACCTGAGCCAGTGAGGCAGGCAGGTCGGAGACGGGCAATGCTGGAAGTCTACGGCGGCCGGCGCACAGCCGGCCGCCGCGCCGTGACGCGATGCCGGTGCCGCCGGCCGAGGTGAGTGCGCTGGGTGCCACAGACGCCGCGCAGGGAGCCTTGTTGGCGGTGGTCTTCCTCACCGGCGCCGCCGTCGGCAGCTTCCTGAACGTGGTGATCTTCCGCCTGCCCCGTCGCGAGTCGCTGGTCCATCCGCGGTCGCGGTGTCTCAGTTGCGGCGAGCGGTTGGGGGTCGCCGACCTCGTGCCGGTCTTCAGCTACCTCGCGCTACGCGGCAGGTGTCGGCACTGCGGGCGCTCCTACAGCCCCCGGTACATGGTGGTGGAACTGGCCACCGGGTTGGCGGCGCTCGGGGCGTGGTACCTGTTCGGGCCGACGCTGCACGCGCTGCTTGCGTTTGTGATCGTGTGCTGTCTGGTGGTCGTGTTCTTCATCGACCTGGACCACGAGATCATCCCCGACGAGACCGTGTGGATCATCGCCGGCGCCGGGGTGGTGCTGGACGTCATGGGGCTGGTGGACCGGGGTGGGTCGGCGGCCGTGGTGTTCAACGAGCAAATCTCGTCGGGGCTGGGGTACCAGGTGGTGCTGCCGAAGTCGGTGGTAGGCATGGCGGTGGGCGCGGGGCTGTTCGTGGCGATCGCGTTCATCGCCGAGCACGTGTTCCGGCGGCCGGGGATGGGGTGGGGTGACGTGAAGCTGGCGGGGGCCATGGGCGCGGTGCTGGGGCCGGGCTACCAGTTTTTCTCGTACTTCCTGCTGTCGGTGCTGCTTGGCGCCATCGTAGGACTGGTGTGCATGGCCGGCGGCTGGCGGGGGCGCCGGGACTACGTGCCCTTCGGGCCCATGATGGCGCTGGCTGGGGTCGCGACGGTCTACTTTGGCGACGTTGTGACTCCCGTCGTGATGTCGCGCTTTCTGATAGGGTAGCGGACACATCCCACACGGTGCAGGCGCGGTGAGTCCGGGCAGGTTTAGCGCCCCCCGTCGCCGGGTAGAAGGTGACTGGACGGCGCGGGCGCTTCCGGCGACCGCGCCGATTTGGTGGCGGATTCGCGTTGAGGCGCGGGCCGCCCCCAGTACGATCCGGGAGGCTGCAGAAGATGACGCGAGTCGGCCAGAGCCGGGGCTTCACCCTCGTGGAGATGCTTGTGGTCATCTCCATTATTGTCGTTCTGGTGGCGATTCTGGTGCCGACGATTCAGACGGCGCGGCACCAGGCTCGGATGGTCCAGTGTCGGACGCAGATGAACGACCTGATGCTGGCGATGACCGAGTACAAGCGGCAGTATCGCCGGTATCCGCCGCGCCCCATCTACGACGACACGCGCCAGATGTACATAGGTGGGTTCTCCGCGCTGTACCCGAACTTTGTGGACGACTGGCGGAAGATGGTGTGCCCGGACGATCGCACGGTCTTCGGCAAGGAGCAGGAGGCCAAGAGCCGGCGCTACTGCAGCTACAACGGGCTGATCAACATGGTGGACGACCCGGCGTCATCGGAGCCGTGGCAGTTCGCCACGGATTCGGATACCGGCAACCTGACGATCACCTACAACTACCATGGCTATGATGTCGAGGGCTGGGATCGCAACACGCCGCTGGTGCAGGGGACCGACCCGCTACCGACGTGGCTGAGTTCAGAGGGCCGGAGTTGGAAGCACTATCCGCGGCTGGCCAACCGGTACGCGCCGGAGTACACCGTGGTCACCCACTGCCCCTTCCATCGCGACTTCTACCACGCTGACCAGGACAAGCGCGACACGATGATCCGGCTCAGCAGCGACACGGATGCCATCGTCGTGCAGCAATGGCAGGCCGTCAGCGGTGGCGGCAGCATGTTCGAGAAGCAGGACTAGCGCGACGCGGGCCGATCGAGAGGCGACAGCGCGGACAGGCGCGCGAGCACGGGAGCGAGCAGATGGTGAGAAGGCTCTTGGGCGTGAGACGACACGGACGCGGTGGCATGACGCTCCTCGAGCTTCTTGTCGCAATGTCGATCCTCCTGGTGGGGATCTACGCCGTGGCGCGCGGCTTCCCATCGCTGTTCGGGAATCTCGAGGAGGAGAAGACGCGCACCGAGATGGTGCGGCTGGCCGAGGCGCGTCTGGAGCGACTCAAGTCGGATCCCCACCGCCTGCCCGAGGCGATCGCGGGCCATGCTCCGGCCGACATGTCGGTGATCCGGCCGGACGAGTGGCCGGACGAGGATGTGGACCCCTATCCGGGCAACCCGCGCGACGACTACACGTGGGTGCTCGGCGAGACCTTCGAGGTGCCGGGCCTGCAGCCGGGCCAGGGAGTGGCGGTCTATCCGCTGAACCTGGGGCCGGCGATCGTGCAAGATCCCACCAGCGTGGGGGAGTACTTCCAGGTCTTCAAGCTCCTGCGGCTGCGTCGTCCGGACCTGTCTCAGGCCGACTGGGAGATGGCGGGTCGCCCGCTGGCGGACGACCAGTTCTTCCTCGACAGCAACGGCTTCCTGTTCGCGGATGTGCAGTACGCAAGATGCCGAGTGGACTACTGCTGGGTGGACGACACCGGCCGCGCGCACTGGGTATCGGACGAGGTGGCGGACAACGTCATGGCCTCTGCGGTGGCGCTCCCGGTGCGGGCGGCGGAGCTGACCGCCGGACCGGGACCGGTGTTCGCCAACGTCATCCCGGAGATGTCGCAGGCCAAGGCGATGATCGGCTACTCGGCCGTCATCGGCCAGGCTGCGGACGTCGTCCCGGGCCTGGCGGTGCTGGAGAGCAACTACGGCGCGACGATGCTGCTGCCGGCGGAGGATGCGGGCGCGGTCATGCACGTGAACTACCAGCTTCGCACCGACCTCGACGCCGCCGGCCAGCCGCGGCGAACGCCGATCATGCTCGAGGAGATGGCGGCACCTACGCAGGCGCCGTACCGGGTGGACCTGAAGTTCGGCGGCATCTACGACGAGGCGCCGCTGTTCCAGGATGATCTGCTCGGCAACCCGCTGGCCAACCCGGCCTACGTGCTGGTCGTTGACATGCTCACCGGCGATGCCTATTCGGACGCCGACACGTGGGTCACCCTCGACATGGTGCAGGGCCGGCTGACGCTGGACTGGGATGACGCAAGCTCGCCGCTGTCGGCGGCCGAGGCGCACGGCAGGGAGCTGCGGGTGTACTACCGCACGCTGGACGGGCACATGATTGCAGTCGAGAAGGCCCCGGACTACTTCATCGAGGAGCCGATCAAGACAACCTACGAGAACCCCAACCCGGCGCTGGATGAGAGCGACAAGGTGGACTACCGGTACTACAGGCCTACACGCAGCTTGTGTTCCCCGAGTCGGCGGCCGGACAGGCGATCGTGGTTGACTACCTCGCCGGTGCCGCCGCGCCGTACGAGCGGGTGAGCGGCGAGATGCACGTGGTGGACGCGACGGACCTGTCGATTGTGCTGAGCCGGCCGGACGTCGCCGGCATCGCGCGGGTGCAGGGCGTGTCACTGACGGTCAGGGGCTGGTGGCACGATCGGCGCGGCCGGGTCCAGATGGTGGCGATCGATACCTTCCTGACCCCGGAGCCGTTGCTCTAGGAGCGCGGATCGGTGACAACTCGGATGGCGCCGGGGCTGCAGCCCGGTGGCTCCGGGCGGCATGGTGGCTTCACGCTGACCGAGCTGCTGGTCGTCATCGGCATCGCCATCCTTCTGCTTGGGCTGATGATCCCGACGGGCTCGGCGCTGCGCGAAGGCAACCGCGCCATGACCTGCAAGTCGCAGCTCATGCGGATCGGCCAGGCGCTGAGGGTGTACTGTGCCGACGAGGGCGGGGCGCCGCCGTACTACATCGACGCGGGCGAGGACACCAACGCCGACCCGCACGGGCCCGGCCTGATGGCGCTGTACGAGCTCGGCTACATGAGCCGGCGCGAGAGCCTGCACTGCCCGCGCGATGCCTACGCGGGTCCGGACTCGCCGGAGTATTTCCTGAGCTACATGCGCAAGGACGATGACATCGCCGCCGCGACGGAGCTGAACAAGTACTCGTACCTGAACTCGCGCGGGGTGACCGACCCATCAGATCCGTACTACCGGCGGCAGCTTCAGCCGGCGGCCGACGTGGGCGGGACCTCGCCGGTGCCGGTGATCAACCCGGACTGGCGCCCCGCCGACAACACTGTCGTGACGTGGTGCCCGTTCCACACGGAACACCTGCGGGTCGGCGACACGGGCCAGTACCAGGTCCTGTTCTGGGACGGCAGCGTCGTGCGCATCCCGATGGATGTCATGGCGGACTCCTCCCTGGGGCCGGCCGAGGCGTGGCAGGTGAGCCATGAGGATGGCATGTGATAGGGCCCGCGGGCCGCGGGTATACTGAGGGTGACGGGGCCTCCCAGGAGAGAGTCGGTCAGGGACAATGCGCGGTTGGAGACAGGTGATGATGGCGGAACGCGGCAGGCACAGCAGGACCGTCGTCCCCACGCGCCCGGGCCGGGCGGGCTTCACGCTCATCGAGGTCCTGGTGGTGCTGGCGATTCTCACGATCCTCTTCGCGCTGCTGTTCGCGCCGATGATCGCGAGTCTGGACATGGTCACGCTGGGGCAGTCGCGGGTGACCATGCAGAACGCGGTGCGCACGGCGATGGAGGACATGCGCCGTGAGATCAGCAACGCGATGTACGTCTACCCGACGCCGGGCCCCGACGCCGGGCCTGACGCTGAAGGGCGCGGACGGGCTGCTGGGAACCGGCGACGATGTGCGCATCGCGAACTACTCGGAGATCGTGTTCGTCAGCCCCGAACGCACCGCCACCGGAGAGTTGGTCGAGCCGATCGGGCCGCGCACCGACGGTGCGGGCAACATCTTGGCGACGCGGCTGCGGGCGGCGCTGCTCGACGAGAGCCAACCGTACAGCGAGGACAACGCGTACGTGCTGGTGCGGGAGGAGGGCTACTACACCCGCAACGAGGACGCCACGCGGGTGTGGTGGGACTTCACCAACATCGGCGGCGTGGCCGACCCCATCCGCAACCTGCTGACGCCGCGCAGGAACTACGACTTCCCGGTATCGCGCTCGGTGTGCACGGCGTGCGGCGCCGTGGTCGCGGGCTACACGACGGTCTGTCCGGCCGGCTGCCCGAGCCCGGACATGATGTACGTGCACGACAACCTGCAGTTCCGCCCCGAGCGGGTTGTGGGT
>JALGUI010000106.1:0-429 GCA_029820915.1 Candidatus Zipacnadia bacterium
ACGCCCCCCGCAGGCGCCCTCGCAACGCTCCGGCCCCGCCGCGCGGATCCATCAGTCGCCCGGTGGCACCCCGGGCGAGCGACTCCCCGCAGACGCGCCGCCGGGCGCACGTAGTGCGAGCGCACCCCGTGCGCGAGCACGCAGGGCGCACAGGCGCGAAGCGCCTGGCCGGGTCGGACGCAGGGCGGACCGAAGGGCCGACCGCCCCGACACAGCGTCGCCAGGGCCTCGGCACGAGCACTACGGTACGCCGCCACCACTCGCACCCGCCCAGCCCTGGCGAACGCGCCGCACCTTCAGGTGCCGCCGGGCGCACGAAGTGCGAGCGCACCCCGTGCGCGAGCACGCAGGGCGCACAGGCGCGAAGCGCCTGGCCGGGTCGGACGCAGGGCGGACCGAAGGGCCGACCGAAGGTCGAGCCGGACCGGC
>JALGUI010000106.1:440-8990 GCA_029820915.1 Candidatus Zipacnadia bacterium
CGTCGCCAGGGCTTCGGCACGAGCACCGCCATCCGCCGCCGGGCGCGCGAAGTGCGAGCGCACCCCGTGCGCGAGCACGCAGGGCGCGGCCGCGCGCAGCGCGGCACCGGCTCGGACGTAGGTTCGCGCAGCGAACTGCAGGTCGAGGCGGACCGGCGGCGCCACCCGCCCGTGCCGTCCCCGGCCATCTGTACCGCTGCGCGCCGTTCGCCGTCGCCCCCGAGAGGTCGCGCCCGCCGCTCCGCCGAACCGACGCGGTAACACCAGCCTCGCGCCGGGATGTGACCGCCCATGACCCCCGAGCAGTACTTCGCACACAAGCGCAAGGTGCACCTGGACATGCACCTGCCCGAGGACGCGCCCGACATGTTCGACCGCTTCGACCCCGTCGAGTACGTCCGCACCCTCACCGACGCCCACGTCAACTCCGTCACCATCTTCGCGCATTGCCACCACGGCAACTGCTACTTCGACACGCAGGTCGGCCACAAGCACTCGCGCCTCACCTTCGATTACGTGCGCGAGGTCGCTTCCGAGTGCCGCCGCCAAGGCGTCGCGGTGATGGCCTACATCAGTTGCGCCTGGAACCACCGTGCGGGCGAGGAGCACCCCGAGTGGACCCAGCGCGACGCGGACGGCAACCCGCGGCGCCATCCGCTCTTCTGGTGGTGGATGTGCCTGGACTCCCCCTACGGCGAGTTCATTCGCGACATGACCCGCGAGCTCGCCACCGACTATCCGATCGACGGCTTGTGGTACGACATTACGTACGTCCACCCCCCCGCCTGCTACTGCGACTTCTGCCGCGACACCTTCCGCGGACGTTACGGCGCCGACATGCCCGTCGCGGCGCCGCCCGGCACGCCCGACGCGCGCTTGCTCCACGAGTTCCGCGTGAGCACCGAGGCCGACTTCCGCGCCGGCCTCGTCCGCCTCATCAAGTCCATCAACCCCGATCTGCTCATCAGTTGGAACCACGCGGGCGACGTCACCCAGTGCTACCTCGACAACGACCTGCAGTCCGACATCCTCTTCCGCGAGGCGCACACGCCCGAGGATTGGCTTCCCGGCTTCCAGGCGCGCTGGTTCCAGCACTTCGATATGCCGTATGAATGCTGTACGAGCCGCTTTCACTATGGGGGATGGTCGAGTTTCTCCTATAAGAGTGGCGCTAAGTTACACATAGAGGCGGCAGCCGGGATCGCCCATGGCGGCATCGTGGACATCGGCGACCAGGCCTGCCACAACGGCACTCTCGACGACGCCGCCTACGAGATCATCGGGCAGGTCTACGAACGGGCGCGCGCGGTCGAGCAGTTCTGCTCTGACACGCGCAGCGTGGCGAACATCGCGGTCCTTCACTCCTCGCGCGCCCATCATCTCGGCCAGTGGCTCGAGGGGCACGCGCTGCGACGCCCGCTGATCAGCGTCTTCGGCGCGGCCCGAACCCTCAGCGACGGCGGCCGCCACTTCGACATCATCTCCGAGCGCGCCCTCGACCGGCTCGCCAATTACCACGCCGTGCTCGTGCCTGACCAGCTCGTGCTGACCGACGAGGAGGTCGGCGCGCTGCGCGACTACGTCGAGGCCGGCGGCGCGGTCATTGCCGGTTACCGCTGCGGGCTGTACGAGCACGACGGGGCGGAGGTCCCCCCCACCTTCCTGCGCGAGCTCTGCGGCGTTGATCCCCTGCGCTTCGCCGAGTTCTCAGTCGGCTACGTCAGCGGTCTGCGCTTCGAGGTCGATGCCCCCGACGCGCCGCTGGTCTTCCGCAGCCCGGGCGCCGCCGGCGCCCCCATCGCCGTGCCCGCGCTCGAATGCCAACCGCTTGGCGCCCAGGTACTTGCGGATCTCGAGCACCCCATCTACGAGCGCACGCCCGAGCACTTCTACGCCGCCAACAACCCGCCGCCCGCAGGCCCGTCCGGGTACGGCGCCGTCTTCCTCAACCGTCTGGGCGATGGCCACGTCGCCTACTTCCCCTTCGACCTGTTCCGGTACTACCAGCTCGACTCGTACCCGCCGCTGCGCAACATCGCCCTGGCCATCCTCGACCGGATCGCGCCCACGCAAGAGGCACTGGTGGACGCTCCGGCCCAGGTCGAGGTCGTGCTCCGCGAGCGAGACAATACGCGCTTCCTCCACCTCATCAACTACGCCAACCAGCGCTTCGGTCAGGGCTTCACCCCGGTCGTCGTCGAGGACATCATCCCCGTCCTCGGGATCCCCGTTCGGATGCGCGGCCAGGCATCGGCGGTCAGCGAGCGCCCTTCGGGCCGCTCCATCCCCTTCGCGGTCGGCGGCGGCTTCACCGAGTTCGCCCTCCCCCGCCTCGACATCCACGCCATCGTCGAGGTGCAGCTCCGCGACGCTTGACACGCCGGGACCGCCCCTCCCCGACCTCCTGCCCGCGACATCGCCAGGCCTTCGTGGCGCGCATGACTGCCGCGCGAATGTGGAAAAGCCTGTTGAACTTTGGGATAACGAACCTGCACCTCGCCCACCGGCAGAGCCGATGCGCTGATGTCGCCGCAGCCACCCCATTCCTCCGCCCCGCCATGCCGCCCGTTGTGCCGATCCTCCCGGCGTGCCGGCTTCGGCGCCGGCCGCACGACCGACGAGGTGCGCACCTGTCGCGAGCCGCCTTGGCCCTGTGATCCGCGTGGGAGGCCATGCCCACGCACCGCAGCGAGGGCACCACGGTCAGCTACGCGCCTGCATGGCCCCGTTCTCAGTGGCTGTGGATAACCATGTGGAACCTGGGCAAAGAAAGCTGGACATACCTCGGGCCCGTCCCGCCCCCGGCACGGATCCGCCCGGTGGCCGCCTCGCGGTGGGCCGTCTGGCTCGAAGGTGCGCAGATGCCACACGTGCCGGGGCGAATACCTGCGTTGGGGGCGGCACCCGGCCCATGATCCACCCGCTAGCACTGGTTGCGGGCGCTTGCCGCCGCAGGGAGCCCATGACCGAAGCCCGGTCCGGCCGATCTGGGGCCCCCGTGCCGAGCACGATGCACCGCGACGCGATGCCACTGTCAGCGCTCCGATCGTGCCCTCAACACCTCCCTGCCCTCGCCTGCTTTGCCCATCTGCGACAGATCAGCGCACCTGACTCCCCACTACCGTCAGCCCCAACCCGGCCCCAAGCCTGTCGCCATGTCGCGGCTAACCGGCCCTCAGCCATCCGCCGCGCCCGATTCCTCCCGCGATGTCCGCTGAGCCCCTGGTCAAGGTGCCGAGCACCCCTCTTCGCTCGCCCGAGCCCCGGCGCGTGCCTCGCAGCCATCGCCAGCGCCGTCATCCCCGGGCTGTACTGCTGCTCCGCGTCTTGCCGGCACATCGCACGCGGATTCCGGCGTCCGACCGCCAGTTCAGCCTGCTCTCACCCCGCCCCGTGCAGAAGGGTCTTCCCGCCCAAGGTTCCAGTTGCACGCTCGACGTTCCTGATGCCGCACGCACCACTGACGGGCCGAAGGCAACTCCGGGCGCGTTTGCGCCTGCCGCGGGTCTTGGACGCGCCGGGAGCAACTCCGTCGGCAGCCCGACTCATCGGTCGGAGAGCACGCCACTGCTGCATCACGGCCTCTCGGGCGTCCCGCTAATTGTTTCACGTGAAACATTCGCCCGCCAAGGACGTGGTGGTCGGCACATCTCGAGGATTGTTTCACGTGGAACATTCGGCTGACCGAGGAGGTGGTGGTCGGCACATGTCGAAGAGTGTTCCACGTGAAACACTCCCTGTCTACCATGGCCATGTTCCTGGATGCTGCCGACGGCGTGGGTCTGAGCCCGACTGAGGCCCAGCGCGAGCTGCTGGTCTCAGCAGCTACCTGGCTGGCCTCCCTTGGCCGCTCCTCTGCCATCTCCGGATACGACACGCCTGACGAGGCGCTGGCCCGCGCCATGTCCCCGGCCTTGGCCTACTTCGCGCTGGCGGAGGCGCCACGGGCCGCGCACCTGGCCGATCTGGGTGCCGGAAACGGCGCAATCGGAGCCACTATCGCCATTCTCGAGCGCAATTTGCTGGTTGACCTTGTCGATCGGGCGCGAAGGGCGTATACTGCGTGCGAGATCTTGGCCGCGAGGCTGCGGCTCGCCAACCTGCGCGCCCGCCACCTGGACGCGCGTGACGATGCTGCGCCCGTGTACGACGTGGTGGTCTTCCGCGCCCTGGCGCCCGGTCCGCTGGCGCTGGCGAGCGCCCGCAGGCTCGTGGCGCCCGGCGGGTTCATTGCCGCGTATCATCGACTCGGCGACCCATCGTTCGGAGAACTGGGTGGGTCAGGCCTCACGGTCGGCACTGAACGCACGACGGTGCCTGGTCTGGTCGTCACTGGGTATCAAGTCTGACCGAGGTTTTCCACCGGCTGTGGAAAACCCCGTGGAAGATGTTGGCGTGTTCCCAGGTCGGTCATCGCGGAGGGATTCGGGTGGCCCGATGCTACGCTGTGGTGAACCAGAAGGGTGGCGTCGCGAAGACGACGACGGTCGTGAACCTTGCGGCGGTCGCCGCTCTGGAGGGCCGCTCTGTCCTGGTGGTGGACGCGGACGCGCAGGGGAATGCAACCAGCGGCCTGGGCATCCGCCGCGACCAGATCGAGTTCTGTCTCTACGACCTCCTGACCAGGTTCGACGGTGACGGCAGTCCGGCGATCGACGAGGTGATCCAGCCGACCGCCACACCGAACCTGGATTGCCTCCCCGCCACCATCGACCTGGCGGGGGCGCAGCTCGCCCTCGCGAACGCCATCTCCCGGGAGATGCGACTCCGCCGCGTGCTGGAGCCCGTGCGCAACGCGTATGACATCATCATTATTGACACCGCACCCTCCCTGGGGCTGCTGACCATCAACGCCCTGGCTGCGGCCGACAGAGTGCTCATACCGATTCAATGCGAGTACTACGCCCTCGAGGGCCTCAGCCAGCTTCTCCAGATCATCTCGATGGTGCAGGCTGAGATCAACCCGCCACTCGCCTTGGGCGGCGCCATTCTGACTATGTACGACGCGCGCACCAACCTGGCCGAGGACGTGGCGGAGGAGGTCCGGCGCAATTTCCCCGGGCCGACCTTCCAGGCCAAGGTGCCGCGCAACGTGCGCCTCGCCGAGGCCCCGAGCCACGGCCTGCCCGCCGTGATCTACGATAAGCACTGCCCTGGCTCCGCGGCCTATCGCAGGCTGTACTGGGAGGTATTCGAGGATGCGTAAGAAGGGACTCGGACGCGGTCTCAGCGAGTTGATCTCCGGAGAGGCCCTGGCGCGCAGCCGTGCCGTGCTCGAGGTACACGTGGACAAGCTGGAGCCCAACCCCTTTCAGCCCCGTCAGGGGCTGGACGACGAGTCTCTCGAGGAGCTCACCCTGTCGATCGAGACCCACGGGGTGGTCCAGCCGGTGATCGTCAGGCCAACTGAGGAGCTGGAGGTGTATCAGATCATCGCGGGGGAGCGGCGCTGGCGGGCCGCGGCGCGCGCGGGGCTGCAGACCATCCCCTGCATCGTCCAGGAGGCCGACGACGAGAAGACACTGGAGCTCGCGCTTGTCGAGAACCTCCAGCGGGACGACCTCGGCCCGCTGGAGACCGCGCACGCTCTGCGCTACCTGGTGCAGGAGTTCGGTCTGACCCAGGAGCAACTCTCTGAGCAGCTCGGGCGCAGCCGCTCAACCATTGCCAACATGCTGCGCCTGCTCGATCTGCCCGAGCCGGTCAAGCAGGCCCTGGCCGAACGCCGCATCAGTCAGGGGCACGCGAGGGCGCTCCTGTCCCTGTCTGCCGAGCCTGAGCGCATGATAGCCCTGCTCGAGCGCATCGAGGCGGACGATCTGACGGTCCGTCACACGGAGGCGCTTGCCCGGGACGCAGATGAGCCGGACGCGGACCAGGAGGCGGGGGAGGAGCCGCCGCCGGCGCCTCAGCCCACGGACCCGCACGTCGAGGAGGTCAAGCGACGGCTCCGCGACCAACTGGGGACCAAGGTCACGGTTCTTCCGCGCGCGAAGGGCGGCGGGACCATTCACATCACGTATCACGACGTCGAGGATCTCGATCGCATTCTCTCGCTCATTGCGCCCGGGGGCCCGCGATCGTACACCACACTCGAGTAGTGCGCCGCGTTAACACTACAGGCACAACCGCGACAAGTAAGTTACAACCGCATAATGCGTAAGGCTATTACGCCCCCTCCGCGAGTTGCCGCCGCGAAGGCAGCCATCATTCGCCACGCGTAGGTGTTGCGGACTCCGCGTTGCAGCTCCGTCCAGGTGCGTCACAAGGGCGCGGGAGGATCGAGCCGGTGAGAGACATCCGCATCGGTGCGGCACAGTTCGAGAACTCGAACGGCGACAAGGAGCGCAACCTCGCTGTCATGCGCGAGCTAACGGCGAGGGCGGTCGAGGTCGGGGCTGAAGTCGTGAGCTTCCACGAAGGATGCATTCCGGCATACACCTTCGTGCGCAACCTGTCACGCCAGCAGATCATCGACCTGGCCGAGCCGATACCCGACGGGCCGAGCACGCGGGCGCTGGTCGCGATGGCCGGCGACTTCGGCGTGACGCTGCTCGCGGGTCTGGTGGAGCTAGGCGGGGACGATGCGCTCTACAACGCGTACGTCTGCGTCAACGGGGATGGGTTAGTCGCGAAGCACCGGAAGCTGCACGCCTTCATCAGCCCTCACCTGACGAGCGGCGACGACTACACCGTCTTCGACCTCGACGGTGTCACCTGCGGAATCCTGACGTGCTTCGACAACAACCTCGTTGAGAACGTGCGCATCACCGCGCTCATGGGCGCCGAGCTCATCTTCATGCCGCACGTCACCTGCTGCCTGCCATCCGCCATGCCCGGTCGCGGCCTGGTGGACCCGGCGCTGTGGGAGAGCCGTGAGCGCGACCCGGTGCCGCTGATCCAGGAGTTCATGGGGCCGAAGGGGCGCGAGTGGCTGATGCGGTGGCTGCCCACGCGGGCGTACGAGAACGGTGTCTACGCGGTCTTCACCAACCCGGTCGGGATGGACGACGACCAGGTCCGCAACGGCAACGCCATGATCATCGACCCGCACGGGGAGATCATCGCCGAGTGCAACACGCTGGGCGATGACGTGGTGGTGGGCCTGTGTACACCGGAGAAGATCGAGGTCTCATCGGGGCGGCGCTACCTGCGCGCCCGGCGGCCGGAGCTCTACGGACCGCTTGTCCAGGAGACGGGGGAGAGGCCCGTCATCGACTCGGGCTGGGGGGTCGTGAAGGAGTAGCTACAGGCGGCCGCTAACGGCTGACCACAACGGTCGATGAAGCCAAGGGGCGCTTACTCTGGCGGGGACCCGACCGAGGGCGGCGCGGCGGGGTCAGCCGCGGTCATCGGGCCCTCGACGGTGAAGCCTGACGTGGCGAGCTCCTCGTCCTCGTCGCCCAAGTGGACGCTGACGCGGTACTCCCCCGCAGGCAGTTCCTCGCCTTCACCGACCTCGAGCCAGGCCTGCCCCCGTCCCTCCGCCGCGGACACCGGCAGTTCGGCGCGCGCCCGCTCAAGCTCCGTGTCCGCGAAGTGCCATCGCACGGTCAGCACGGCGCCCGGCGGCACGCCGGCGTACTCGAAGGCGGCGTAGATCCGGCCGCTATCGGCCTCGAAGGTCGTGGTCGCCCCAACCGGCTTTCCGTCCTCGCCGACCCCCATCGCGGTGTTAAGGCTGCGCACCAACGGTGGGCCCTCGGGCTCCCCCCCGCCCTGCAGGATCTTGGCGGCGCGCGGCAGCGCCACGAAGCTGGCCTGCGCGATCACGTCCGGCTGGGACGGGCTGGTCATCTCGACCACATCAGCCCCTTCATCGCTCTCCGCGGGGACGATCGAGAAGCGCCCGCTGGCGTGCTCGGCGTCGCGGTCGGGCTGGTGGTCGCGCAAGGGCAGTTCGCCCAGGTCCCTGCCGTCGTACGACCAGCGCGCCGACAACGGCGCGTCGGGCGAGACGCGGCTGAGTTCGTAGAAGCAGTAGATGACGTCCGCCTCCGCGGACAGGATTTCCGGCGTCTGCTCAGGGCGCTCGGGAGTGGGGGAGAAGGTCAGCCGTGTGAGGTAGCTCTCCACGGGGGCCGCCATATCCGGCCCACGCGCGGGCTCGCCCTCGTTGCCGCCGCCGCGCCCGATCACGAGGGCCACGCCCGCGCCCAACAGCGCGCCGAGCAGCGCGAGCACGCAGCCGATGGTCCGCGACCGCCGCCGCCGTCCGGGCGGCCGGGGCCGATCGCGGGCGCCTGCCTCCTCCTCGTCAGCCTCGACCGGCGGGATCTCGCCAATGATCCCCTGGTCGCTCTCCTGCCCCGTGTCCTCGTCTTCAGGTGGCGGCTGATCTGCCATAACGCGACTTACACACTCCTAGTAGCTTGCATCCCACTCGGTCCCCTATCCCGGACCATTCGTCCACAATCTCGTCCCAATCGCGAGACGCATGTCGGGCTGGAACCTGAGAGCGCGCGGGGGCGCGCTCTCACCTGCGCCTGATCCCGCCTCCAAGCGGGATCAGACGCAGGCCGACCTACGCGAATAATGCGGGCTAGAGAC
>JALGUI010000107.1 GCA_029820915.1 Candidatus Zipacnadia bacterium
CGGGCCAGGAAGGCGCGCAGGTGGCGCAACTCCTCACCGCTGATGGCGCGGCTGTACGGGAGGATGGCGACGGGCACGGCGGGCAGCCCCCACTGCTCGACGAGGCTGTCGGCGCTCTCCTGGTACGGGATGCCCGCCGCTTCGAGCGCCCGCAGCACCGCCTCGTAGCGCTCGCGGCTGAGCTGGGCGGTCTCGGGGCCGGCGCCGCCCAGGAGGTCGCCGTGCACCACCGCTACCGTCGGGGGCTGGGCCGCCGGGGCCGCGGCGCCCGCGACAAGCAACAGCCCCCCGAGGATGAGAGCGGGGCGAAGTGGCATCACATCTGCTCCGGAGCGCCGACGCCGAGCAGCCCGAGGACGTTGCGCAGTACCACGCCGGTGGCGCCGACCAGCGCGAGGCGGGCGCGCGACAGCTCGGGCGCCTCCTCGTCGATGACGCGGCAGGTGCCGTAGAACTGGTGGAAGGTCGCCGCGAGGTCGCGCGACAGGTGCGCCGGCCGATGCGGCGCGCGCTGCTCGGCCGCGTCGGCGACCTGCGCCGGGTAGTCGGCCATCCAGCGCATCAGCCGCAGCTCGTCGGGGTGGGCGAGCAGCGACAGGTCGGCCTCGAGCAGATCGTCGGTGGCGAAGCCGCGCCCGCGCGCCTCGCGCAGGATGCTGCTGATGCGGGCGTGTGCGTACTGGACGTAGTAGACCGGGTTCTCGTCGCTCTCCTTGCGCGCGAGCTCCAGGTCGAAGTCGAGGTGCGAGTCGATCGAGCGCGACAGCAGGAAGAAGCGCGTGGCGTCGCGGCCGACGTCCTCGAGTAGCTCGCGGAGGGTGACGATGGTGCCCCGGCGCTTGGACATGCGCACGACCTCGCCGCCCTCGGTCAGCCGCACGATCTGATGGACGATGAACTCGGTGGCTTCGGGGTCAACGCCGGCCGCCGCCATGCCCGCCTTCACGCTGGGCACCTGCGCGGCGTGGTCGGGGCCCCAGACGTAGATGAGGTGCTCGAAGCCGCGTGCGAACTTGTTGTCGGCGTAGGCCAGGTCGGTCATCAGGTAGGTCTTCGCGCCGCTCTGGCGGACCAGCACCCGGTCCTCCTCGTCGCCGTAGTCGGTAGTGCGCAGCCACAGGGCGCCGTCCTTGTCGTAGAGCACGCCGCGCCCCCACAGCTCATCGATCTTGGCGTCGATCTTGCCCCGCTCAAACAGCTCGCGTTCGCTGAACCAGACGTCGAACTCGACGCCCAGCATTTCGCACGTCTCGCGGATCTCGGCCACGACCAGTTCCTGGCCGAGGATAGCGAACTCGTAGAAGCCGTCCTCGTCCTCCGCGATCTCGCCCAGCCCGTCTCCGTGATCGTAGATGAGCCGGCGCGCGTACTCGATGACGTAGTCGCCCTTGTAGCCGTCCTCGGGCATGTGCGCCGAGAGGCCGAGCAGCTCGCGCACGCGCGCCTGGACCGAGGCGCCGAAGAGCCGGAACTGCGTGTTATCCGGCCCGTCGTTGACCAGGTACTCGCGCTCGACGTCGTAGCCGACCGCTTCGAGCAGGCTGGCCAGGGCGTCGCCGTACGGCCCGCCGCGCGCGTTGCCGACATGGAGCGGCCCGACGGGGTTGGCGGAGATAAACTCGATCTGCACCCGCCGGCCCTCGCCCTCGGTGCTGTGTCCGTACTGCTCGCCGCGCACCAGCACCTCGCGCACCGTGTCCTGAAGCCAGGTGGGGGAGAGGTGGAAGTTGATGAAGCCCGGCCCGGCGATCTCGACGCGATCGAGGACGGAGCACTCGGGCAGGCGGTCGAGGATGATCCGCGCCACCTCGCGCGGCGCCCTCCCGGCGGGCTTGGCGAGGACCATGGCGATGTTGCACGAGAAGTCGCCCATCTTCGGATCGGGCGGCTGCTCCAGGCGAATCTCGACGTCGCAGTCGGGCAGCTCGCCCGCCTGGCGAGCCGCCTCGAGCGCGGCGGTCAGAAGCTCGACGAGCTGTGCGTCGGCCATGCTGCGTCCTCCGACGAAGGTAGCGCGGGGCGTCAGAAGTCGAGCCACACGTGCAGGTGCCGGTAGACCTGCTCGATAAGCGATACCGCGAGAAACATGCCGGCAAACATCTGGAGCATCCCCCGGCGCCAGATGCTGACCAGCGGCGGTACGGGGCGATCGAGGTGCTCGCGCCAGAGTCTGAGGATCTTCTGGCCCGCCTGCAGTCCGGCCCGAAGCTGGTGTTCGGTGGGCTCCTTGGTGGCGAAGATGGCCTGGATCAGGTAGCCGGTGTGGAAGCGCAGGCTCCAGCCGAGGATGATCACGAAGGTCGCGGCCACCTCGTTAACGCGCCACAGCGGCCCGGCGATGAGCAGCAGCGGCAGCACGCCGGCCAGCAGGTTCGAGCCACACCGGCGGTGGGCGCGGGGCATCATGCGCGCGTTCTCCATGGTCGGCTCGCCGAAGTGCTCGATCGCGCCGATGACCTTGTGCTCGGCCGCGTGATACCCCGACAGCGGCGTCACCCGCATCAGGACCAGGAACGACAGCAGTGTGAGGACGTTCAGCCCGATCTCAACCCAGGGCCCGCTGTCGGCCTCGAGAGTGGGCGTCACCATGAGTAGCACGCCGGTGAGCGGCACTGCGTAGACCTGCTCGATGAGCCAGGAGACGATGTAGGTGAGGACCATCGCCCCCGCGCCCAGAGCGGCGATCGACATGCCGGTGGCCGCGAGCGCCAGGTCGCCCGCGGTGCGGGCGGTACCGGTGGACATGAAGACGCCGGCGGGCATCGCGGTGCCGCTGATGCGCGGCGGCTCGACGACCGGCGTGCCGGGCTGCATCCACTCGGGGTACATGGCGTCTGGAACGCGGCGGAGAATGGTCATCGCCTCAATGGAGGGCACACGACTTGCGCGTGGTCGGCTCGATATGCTATAGTCCAAAGCCCAGGAAATCGCGGCGGCCGGGGGCGGTCACCGGCCCGCCTTGTAAAGGGATGTAGCGATCATGGCCAAGTGCTACGTGTGCGGCAAGGGCCCCAGCACCGGGAACAACGTGAGCAACTCGCAGAGGCGCACCAAGCGGACCTGGCAGCCGAACCTGCAGCGGGTGCGCGCGCTCGTGGACGGCTCGCCGAAGCGGATCAAGGTCTGCGCGTCATGCCTGAAGGCGGGCAAGGTCCGAAAGACCGCCCGCGGCTGAGCCCCATCGGCGCAGGCGCCCGCGATGCGGCCGGGGCCGAAACCCCGGCCGTTTGTCGTGCCTGGCGTCCCTACCCGCCGTCATCGGCTCAGCGGATTATAGCACACGGACTCCCCGCGGCGCAACCGGGCGCCGCCACGCGACGGGCCGCAGCCGTGGGCGGTGAGTGTCCATCATGACCGACCGGCCCCGAGTGGCCATCAAGACGCTGGGCTGCAAGCTCAATCAGTACGAGAGCGAGCAGCTCCGGGAGGACTTCGAGGCGCTGGGCTTCGAGGCCGTGCCCTTCCGCGCCGACGCCGATGTCTACGTCGTCAACACCTGCACGGTCACCCACCGCACCGATCGGGACGCGCGCCGGCTGGCCAGGCAGGCCCGGCGCCGGCGATCTGACGCGGTCATCATCCTCACCGGCTGCTGCGCCGAGATGCACGCCGACCGGCTCGAGGCCTTGGGCGTCGCCGACGTCGTGGCCGGCAATGACGCGAAGCCCGACCTGGCGCGGCTGGCGGCCGCGCGCCTTGCCGAGCGTGGCCGGCGCGTCCCGGAGGGCCGGACCCGCGACGCCGAGCGCCTGGTGCGCCGCTTCCCCGACAACACGCGCGCCTTCGTCAAGGTCCAGGAGGGCTGCGACGCCGCCTGCGCCTACTGTATCATCACCATCGCGCGCGGCCCCAGCCGCAGCGTGCCGGCGGAGACCGTCCTGCGCCAGGTAGAGCTGCTGGCGCGCTCGGGGCACCCGGAGGTGGTGCTGGTCGGGACACATCTGGGCGCCTACGGCCGCGACCTCGGCGCGGGCGCGCCTGATCTTGCCGAGCTTGTGCGCCGGACCTGCGACCTCGACGCCGTGCCGCGCGTGCGGTTGAGCAGCATCGAACCGTGCGAGGTGTCCGATGAGCTGGTCGAGATGGTGTGCGCGGGAGGCCGGGCGCTTGCGCCAGACCGCAACGGACTAGACGGCGGGCACTCTCGCCTGCCACTCCACTCGCTGCCCGGCCGCGGCAAGGTGTGCCGACACCTGCACATCCCGCTGCAGAGCGGCTGCGACGCGACTCTCAAGCGCATGAACCGCCCGTACGATCGCGCGTACTACCGCGACCTCGTCGAGGGCATCGTGGCGCGCGAGCCGCGCGTGTGCATCGGGGCGGACGTGCTGACGGGCTTCCCGGGGGAGACCGACGAGGAGTTCGAGCACACTCTCGACTTCGTGCGGGCGCTGCCCGTCGCCTACCTGCACGTCTTCACGTACTCCGAGCGACCCGGGACGCCGGCGGCGGGGATGCCCGGGAGCGTCAATCCCGAGGTGCGCAAGCGCCGCACGCACATGCTGCGAGATCTGTCGCGGCAGAAGATGCGGCGGTTCGCCACGGTCGCGGTGGGGGAGCGGCTCGGGGTGGTCGTGGAGACGCCCCGCGACGAGGCGGGGCGTCTCACCGGCATCTCGGACAACTACCTGCGCGTCGCCTTCGAGGGCCCGGACGAACTCGTCGGCCGACTCGCGGCCGTTGATGTCACGGCCTCGGAGGACGGCGCGGTCGCCGGGTCACTCGCTGAGTGAGCACTTCTCCGGCGGCTGGGGCGCCGTCACGACCTCGGCGGCCGCAACGCCGCTGCGCGGCTCCATGACAAAGGTCTGCCGCACGTAGATCTCGCGCGGGTCCCAGCGGTCGAAGGGCACGTGGCTGCGCTGAGTCTGGTAGCCGCTGCGGCTGACCATGATCTCGATCGAGCAGGTCCCGCCCGAGCAGCCCCGAACGTCGAACCAGAACGGCCCGCCGCTCCAGTTGTACCGCCAGCCCCGCCAGTCGGGCGGGAACTGGTTGCCGAGGCGCTCGTACTCGTCCTCGGTCTTGTCGTCCTGTCGGGTTCCGTCGATCCAGACGGTCACGTTCTGCAGCGGATCGCCGTCCTCGTCGGCCACGTTGAGGTAGAAGTAGACGGTCTTGTCATAGGAACTGCCATCGTCGTAGTCGTCATCCCAGTCATCTTCGTACCAGTCGGCGTCGCAGCCCGCCAGCGCGACCAGCACGCCGAGCGCGGCGACTACCGCCAGTACGCGCGCCACCATCGCAGCCCTGCGCACGTCAGGCACCTCCCCGGGATCCTCGGGCGAATTAGTACTATCGCCTGTAGTTCATACTATGCCAGATAGTAGACGTTCTGTCAAGCGCAAAGGTTTCGCGTCGGATGCTCGAGGGACCGGTCGGCAGCGACCCGGCGTGCAGGTGACGCTCGGTGCCGCACCGAACCCCCGGAGTGACGGCAAGCGACTGGGCGAGCGGGAGCTGTCCGAAGCGTGAGAGCAGTTGTGCAGCGGGTAAGCGAGGCGGCGGTGGACGTGGATGGCGAGGTCGTCGGCCGGATCGGCCGCGGCCTGATGGTGCTGGTGGGCTGCGGGGAGGGCGACGGCCGGGACGACGCGCGCGCCCTGGGCGACAAGATCGCGAACCTGCGTATCTTCGAGGACGCCGAGGGTAAGATGAACCTGTCGGTCTCGGACATTGGCGGGGGCGTGCTCGTGGTGCCCAACTTCACGCTCTACGGCGACTGCCGCAGGGGCCGACGGCCCAGCTTCACGGCGGCCTGCGCCCCCGAGACCGCGTCGGGGCTCGTGGACGAGCTGGCGAGACAGATCGCGACGACCGGCCTGCACGTCGAGTGCGGGCGCTTCGGCGCGAGGATGCTCGTGTCGCTGGTCAACGAGGGGCCGGTGACGCTGCTGCTCAGCAGCGACCGCACATTCTGACCGAGGCGGCGCCCGAGCGTGGGCGGGCCGCGAGATACCAATGGCGACAGCGCGCAGGCACGACAAACTGGCCGCGAGGAGGCTGTCGGGGCGCTACTGCGACGCCGGCGACGTCCAGGCGCTCCAGGACGACGTCACGGGCGCGATCGCGAGCTATCAGCGCGCGACCGAACTCGACGACATCAGCGCCCGCGCGCACCTGGGCCTCGGCGATTCGTTCGCACTCGCCGACCGCGATGGTGAGGCGCAGCGTGCCTACGAACGCGCATTGAGGAGCCACCCCAACAGCGCCGACGCGCACTTCTGCATGGGCGACCTGCTGGCGCGCAACGGACGGCTGCAGGACGCTATCGGTGAGATGGAGCTGGCGTGCGAGTGCGACCCCGAGCGACCCTACTACTGCTACCGCCTGGCCGACCTCTACGCGCGCTCCGGCGACGAGGAGATGGCCGAGACGGCGCTGATGGCGGCGATTGCGCTCGACCCTCAGGAGGGCCTGTACCGCTACAAGCTGGGCGAGTTGCACTGCCGCTCGAGCCGGTGGCTGCCGGCGGCACAGGCGTATCTGCAGGCGGCCGAGTGCGCGCCGCTGGATGACTTCTACCACGTGCGCCTCGCCTGCGTGCTCATCCGGCTCGACCGGCGGCCGGCGGCGGTGAAGGTGTTGCGGCGCACCGTGCGCATCGCGCCCGACAACCGCGCCTACCACTACGTGCTCGGCGAACTGCTGGTGCTCATGGGCGACCTCGAGGCGGGTGGCGAGCAGCTCCGGCGCGCCGGGCGGCTGGACGACTACGATCGCGACTACGTGCAGCGCATCAAGCGGCGCTCCGGCCAGCTTCGCGACGGCGAGAAGCTCGTGCTCATCAGCGCCGTCCGGACCCCGGCGTGAAGGTGACCCCCGCATGATCCTCGAGACGCTGTGCGTGGGACCCCTGCAGGCAAACTGCTACCTGATCGGCTGCGGGCGCACCCGCGAGGGCCTTGTGATCGATCCGGGCGGCGATGCGCCCCGCATCATCGACGCGATCGGCCGGCTGGGCATCGAGGTCTCGCTCATCCTTGACACGCACGGACACGTGGACCACGTGGCCGCCAACGCCGCGGTGCAGCGTGCCACCGGGGCAAAGTTACTGATCCACGAGGCCGACCGCGAGCTGATCGAGCGGCCCCACCCGTTCTGGTCGGCGATGGTCGGGGGGATCGAGCCGTCCGAGCCCGATGGCACGCTGGCCGAGGGCGATGAGCTGCAGGTCGGCGACCTGATCGTGCGCGTGCTGCACACGCCCGGCCACACTCCGGGGTGCGTGTGCTTCGCGCTGGATGACCTGCTGCTCACCGGCGACACGCTGTTCGCGGGCAGCGTCGGACGCACCGACCTGCCGGGCGGGTCGATGCCGACGCTCCGGCAGTCGCTGCGCCGCATCCGCGACGACTGCGACCCCGCTACGCGCGTGCTACCCGGCCACGGCCCTGCCTCGACCATGGGCGAGGAGGCGCGCGGCAACCCGTTCCTGCTCGAGCTGTGACCGTCGGGCGTGCCTTGCGTGTGACCGATCCAGTATATAGACCGCGACGGCCAACGGCTTCCTCACCCCCGCAGACCGCTGCGCGGTCTGACGGCTGCTGCGCAGCCTCCTCCCCCTCTCTCGCCGCCGTTGCCTTTGCCGTTTGTAGGACAGGCTTCCAGCCTGTCTGCCGTTCGTTGCCCGCGCGGCGAAGGCAACGGGACCACCAACGGCATTGACAGGTCCCGCCCCTGGGCGGGATCCTGCAATAGCGGCACCTGACGGGGCCGAGGTAGCCACCTCCCCTGTGGTGACACAGGAACACGCGCAACTGATGCGCTCCGCTGAAGGAGGGGGTGGCCCGAGC
>JALGUI010000108.1 GCA_029820915.1 Candidatus Zipacnadia bacterium
CTACCCGCCGGACGAGCGCCCCAGCGTGGACGCCAACCCCGACCACGGGCTGCTCTATCAGGAGGGAACCGACTGGGCGCCGCTGTTCCCGGAGGGCTACGCGCCCCTCAGCACGCCGCAGGGCCCGGGGCGCGTCGTGCCGCGGCCCAAGACGTGACACGGACGCCCACCGGACACCGCTGAGAGCGGCGCCGAGAGGAGACTGACACGCGCATGACCTTCGACCTGCTGATCCGAGGCGGCACCGTCGTCGATGGCACGGGCGCGGAGGGATTCGCCGGCGATGTCGGCATCGTGGGCGACCGCATCCACGCCATCGGCGACCTGTCGGCGGCGGACTTCCGGGACGTGATCGACGCCACCGGCCTGATCGTCGCGCCCGGCTTCGTCGATGTGCACAACCACGCCTCCGGCGAGATGGAGGGCGGGATCCTCAACATCCCCTCCGTCGAGAACCAGGTGCGCCAGGGCGTCACCACACTGATCTCCGGCAACTGCGGCGGCTCCCCCTGGCCCATCGGCGAGCACCTGGACGCCGTGGACGCGCTGCCCATCCGCCAGAACTACGGGCTGCTCGTCGGCATGGGCACGATCCGCGCCGAAGTCGAGGTTGACGCCGAGCCCGCGTCGCCCGAGGAGGTGGCGCGGATGCAGGAGCTGGCTGCGCGCGCCATGGCCGAGGGCGCCTTCGGCATGTCCACCGGCTACTTCCCGGACTTCGTGACCACCGACGAGATCGCGCAGGTCGCGCGGCCCATCGCCGAGGCGGGCGGCGTCTACGCCACGCACATGCGCGACGAGAGCGAGAGGCTGCTGGACGCGCTGCGCGAAGCCATCGCCATCGGCGAGCGCTCGGGCTGCCCGGTGCAGATCTCGCACATCAAGTGCTGGGGGACGCGCGCCTGGGGCCTGGCGGACCAGGCGCTGGCGCTGATCGACGACGCCCGCGACCGCGGCCTCGACATCGCCGCCGACCGCTACCCCTACGTTGCGTCCTTCAGCGGCGTGGCCTACATCGTGCCGTTGGACGCGCGCATCGACGCCGCCACGCGCGGCGGCATCGAGCACCTGCGCGATGACGACCTGGCGGAGCGCGTGCGCGCGGGCGTCGAGGACTTCGTCGAGGTGCTCGACGGCGCGGACAACATCGTCTTCGCGCCTCTCGAGCCCATGCCGGAGATCGACGGCAAGAGTCTGGCGCAGGTCGCGGAGGAGCGGGGTGAGGAGCCCTGGCGTGTCGCGCTGGAGCTGACCATCGAGGGCAGCGTGTCGTGCATCTACTTCTCCATGCGCGAGGAGAACGTGCGGGCCTTCATGCGCCATCCGGCGGTCTTCGCCGGCTCGGACGGCCACCTGCGCGTGCTGGGCAGGGGCGTGTCGCACCCGCGCAACTACGGGACCTTCCCGCGCTGGATCGGCCACTACGGTCGCGATGAGGGCCTGTTCGGCGTCGAGGAGGTCGTGCGCAAGTGCGCCTTCATGCCCGCGCGCAAGTTCGGCCTGCACGACCGGGGCGAACTCGCGCAGCGCAAGATCGCCGACCTCGCGATCTTCTCCTGGGAGGATATCATCGACACGGCGACCTTCGACGACCCGCACCACTACCCGGAGGGCATCCCGCACGTGATCGTGGCGGGCGTCCCTGCCGTCCGCGACGGCGAGGCGACCGACGAGACACCGGGACGGGTGGTACGGCTGTCGCGGTAGGCCGAAGTGCAGGAGCGAACGCGCATGGACATCCTCATCCCCGAACAGCGCGTGCCGGTGCTGCTCGACTGCGACGTGCTGGTGTGCGGCGGCGGCGCCGCCGGTGTTGCGGCCGCGGTGTCGGCCGCGCGCCACGGCGCCGAGGTCGTGCTGATTGAGCGCTGGCCGCGCGTCGGCGGGATGCTGACCTGCGCGCTGGTCAACATCTGGCACCGCAGCGACCGCGAGAAGGTCGTCATCAACGGGCTGGTCGAGGAGGCCACGCAACGCGCCATGGCGGCCGGGTGGGGCGAGGCCTACCCCTTGCCGGAGGGCCGGCACGAGACCCACCGCTTCGACCCCGAGGGCATGACGCTGGTCTTCCACCGCATGCTCGACGAGGCCGGTGTGCGCGTGCTGTGCTACACAGTGGCGGGCGAGCCGATCGTCGAGGACGGCCGCCTCCGCGGCGTCCTCGTGGACACCAAGTGCGGGCGGCGGGCGATCGTCGCGCGCATCGTGATCGACGCGACGGGCGACGGCGACATCGCGGCGAAGGCGGGACTACCCTTCGAGCTCGGGCGCGAGGCCGACGGCCGCGTGCAGGGCATGACCATGATGTACCGCCTGTGCGGGCTCGACGAGGATCGCCTGGCGGAGTTGAGTGCCGACGAGCGCGAGGCCATCGGCGAGTGCATGCTGGCGGCGATCCGCGACGGCGACCTCCCGCCCTCGAAGACCGCGCAGCCCTGCGGCTACCGCAACCGCAGCATCCCCAACATGTGCCCGGTGGCGGGCGATCCGCTCGATGAGGAGGAGCTGACGCGGCTGACGGTGCTGGGGCGCGAGCGCGTCTTCCGCTTCCTCGAGTGGTGGCGCGAGCGCGTCCCCGGCTTCGGGGCCGCCCAGGTTGAGCAGACCGGCTTCAGCCTGGGGATCCGGGAATCCCGCCGCATCACGGCCCGCACGACGCTCACCGCCGAGATGGTGCTGGGCGCACACAAGCAACCGGACGCCATCGGCCACGGCATCTGGATGATCGACATCCATGACCCGCTCGGCAGCGGCTACACGACGTGGTGCGATCGCGGTGACGACAACATAGTCCCCCGCGGCGACAGCTATCACATCCCGCTGGGCATGTGCCTGAACGAGGCCATCCCCAACCTCGCGGTCGCGGGCCGTTGCGCGTCATCGACGCACGAGGGGCACTCGTCGGTGCGCGTGCAGACCCACTGCATGGTCATGGGCCAGGGCGTGGGCACCTGCGCGGCGATGGCGCTGGCGAGCGGCGTGGAACCGGCGGATGTCCCGGTCGCGGACCTCCAACAGCACCTGCGCGCCGACGGCGTCTACCTCGAGGACGTCCCGGGGGGCGTGTGAGCATTCCCATCAACAGGTATTCCACGCCTCGCGCACTCATTGCTCCCCAGCGCATTCCACAGAATCGGCGGTTCTCCACCAACTTGTTCAGAGCCGCCACCGCCCCCTGAAGGCGCCCTCCGGCCCCGCGACGGGCCGGAAGGGCCATTGCCGCCCCCCATTTCGCTCCCGTGGCCCGGCGGCAATCCACAGGCCGAGCCCGATCAGGCATGGGCCGCGTCGAACGTGCCCTGTACGCGGGTTATGCACCGGCTGTTGGGGGATGGGCCAACACCTGATCCACCCCCTCTCGGCGCCCCTCCCCACCGACTTGCCACGCTCGCCGAACAGCCCATTCACCACTCCCCCGACAGGCTTTGCACCGCCCACCCGACAGGCTCTGCACCGGCCGTCAACCGCCCCACGCACCGGTGACGCACACGCACTGCACCGGCGTGTCCGCCGCCTGTCCCCAGCCCCCTCGGGGGCGACTCCACCGAGTTGTCCACCGGCCCCGCAATGCGACGAGAGGCCCGCGCACCGCTGGCCTCTCCGTGACGTCGGCTCGCGTCGGCGCCGCTACATCGGGGTGAAGTCCACGTCCTCGTTGATCCTCGCGACCGTCTCGGCGACCAGCTTGGCCCCGTTCTCGAGGTCCGATAGCGACACGATCTCCACCGGCGTGTGCATATAGCGGTTGGGCACGCTCACCAGCCCCACCGCGACGCCCTCGCGCGAGAGCTGCATGACGTTCGCGTCGGTGCCGGTAGGCCGCGCCGCGGCCTCGACGTGGTGCGCGATCTTCTTCTCTTCGGCGGTCGCCACGAGCAGCTCCCCCATGACGGGGTTGATGTTGGGCCCGCGCGCGATCACCGGGCCCTCGCCGACCTTGATGTCGCCCTGGACGGTCTTGTCGCAGCCGGGGTAGTCGCTGGCGTGAGTGACGTCCACGGCGATGCCGGCGGCGGGGTCGATGGCGAAACAGCTCGTCTGCGCGCCGCGCAGCCCCAGCTCCTCCTGGACCGTCGAGACCGCCCACAGGCCGCAGTCGAGCTTGCGCCTGCTCAGGATGCGCAGCGCCTCCATGCACACGAAGATGCCGGTCTTGTCGTCGAAGCCCGCGGCGACCACGAGGTCGCGATCCAGCTCCTGGAAGTCGGCCTGGAAGGTGATAGGGTCGGCGATCGACACCAGCTTCTCCGCCGCCTCCCGATCCTTCGCGCCGATGTCGATGAAGAACTTCTCGATCTTGAGCTGCGGCTTCGTGCGCTCCTCTTCCGATAGCAGGTGGATGGGCTTGCGGCCGATCACGCCCAGCACGGGCCCGTCCTCGGCGTGGATGACCACGCGCGAGCCCACGACGATGGTCGGGTCGGCGCCGCCGAGCGTCGCGAAGTGCAGGTAGCCCTCATCGGTGATGTAGCGCACGATGAAGCCGATCTGGTCGCAGTGCCCGGCGAGCATGACGCGCAGCGGGTGGTCGGGGTTCTTGACGCACATGACGTTGCCGTGCACGTCGGTGCGGATCTCGTCGGCGTACTCGGCCATGCGCGCGCGCACCACGCGCTGGGCGGGCACCTCGAAGCCGGACGGCGACGGCGCGGCGATCAGGTCCTTGAGGAACTGCAGGGATTCCTTGCGCATTGATCGATCTCCCGGGCGGCAGACTGTCACTCGCGACGGAAGGCGCATTCCTCGCCGCCGCCGCGTGTTCCTGCCCCCGAATCAAAACGCCCCTCCGCGCTGGGCGGAGGGGCGTCGGGTGGTGTCGGGTGCGCCGCGCCTACGGCGTGTAGGTCAGGAGCTTGCGGGCGATGGCCGGGTGGTGGAAGATGAACTGCAACTCCTCCTCGGTCAGCGGCGACTGGTTCATCAGGTTCGCGTACTGCACGAGGTTGAGGATCTCCTTCGCGTGCTCGGCGTCGCGGAACGCCAGGTCCATGTGCGAGTAGACGTACTCGAGGCCCGAGGTGCCGCCGTGCAGGCCGGTCAGGATCTCACGGCCGGTGCGCGACAGCTCGTCGTGGCCGCGGCCCAGGTCCTCGAAGGCGTACAGCTCGTAGTTGTGCCGGTCCTTGAGCGCGCCGTCGGCGTGGATGCCCGACTCGTGCGCGAAGGCGTTCGCGCCCACGCCCGGCTGGTTGATCGGGATGGGCAGGCCGAACGAGGTCGCGACGTACTTCGCCAGCCGCCACGCCTTCGTCAGGTCGATGCCTTCGTCGAGGTAGCCCTTCTCCGACAGGCCCGACGAGTGGCGCAGCGCCAGGATGCAGCTCACCAGGTCGGCGTTGCCCGCGCGCTCGCCCACGCCGTTGACCGTGGTGTTGATGTAGGCGTCCTGACCCGCTTCGCAGGTGGCGACGGCGCCGGCCACGGAGTTGGCGACCGCGAGGCCCAGGTCGTTGTGGCAGTGCGTCTCCAGCGACATCTGGACCTCGCGCGCCAGCCACGCCATGCGCTCGGCGATGGTGAACGGGTCGTCATAGCCGAGCGTGTCGCAGTAGCGCAGGATCTCGGCGCCCGCCTCCTTGCCCGCCAGCCCGAAGTCCTTGAGGAACTCCAGGTCGGTGCGCGAGGCGTCCTCGGCGTTGATCCCCACGCTGGTGCAGCCGCCCTCGAGCGCCGCGCGCACCGCGTCGGTCATCATCTTGATGATGTCTTCGGGGCTGAACTTGCCGCGGAACTTCCACTCCAGCATCTGCTGGGAGGTGGAGATCGACAGGTTCAGGTGCGTCAGTTCGGTGTTCGCCAGCGCCTGCTCGACGTCGCCGGCCACCGCGCGCGACCAGCCCTCCAGGCGCAGGTTCTCGATGACCGGCCGGCCGTCGTCGTTCTCGATCTCGGTCAACTCCACGTTGGAGTTGATGTAGTTCCACTCGTGCGGGTTGAGCGGGAAGCCGAGCTCGGAGCCGTAGATGCCCATCTCGTCAAGCAGAATGTTCAGGACGGTCTTCTGGAGCTTGCTCAGGACGATGCGCGCGGTCTGCTCACCGTCCCGGTTCGTTACGTCAACTATCCGGATCTCTGGCACCGTACACAACTCCTGTCACGACGATGTGTCATACTGGCGGCGCTGCTGCGCCGTGCGATTCGCGGGCCGGGACTGCGGACAAGGGGTTCATGGCAGGGCCGGAGCCCCACCGCACAGGTATTGTAGCCGAAATGGCGGGGTAATTCAAGAGAGGTAACGGCGGCGCGGTCGGGCCGGCCCTGTCATTCCTCCTCCCCGTTCACCTCTTCACCGCCACCGTCGCGATCTGCCACGGCCGCAGCTTCACCGCCACCGTTCGCCCGTCCACCTCCACCACCGGCCCGTCCATCGGCTCGCCGTTGAGGTCCACCACGGCCGCCTCGGCCACCTCGAAGGGCAGCGCGATCTCCGCCCGCGCCGGCCCGCCGGAGCGCTCGAAGACCCGCAGCAGCAGCCGATCGCCGTCGGCATGGCAGGCCGACAGCGACACGCCGCGCGGCGACACCGCCAGCAGGCTGCCGGCCATCGGCAGCTCGCCCGCGCCGAGCGGCCGCGTCTGCAGCACCCGCGTGCGCAGGTTCTCGGACAGGCGCCACAGGTCGATCGCGCCGGGCTCGTGCGGGACGAGGCTGAAGGTGAACCGGTGCCGCCCCTCCCCGCGCATCTGGCGGTTCACGCTCTCCTCCCACTCGGCGTACGGCTCGCGCACCGAGTTGATCAGGATGTGCGCGAGCACGTTCGCCTCGCGGTCGAGGATGAAGTAGCGGTCGCCATCGTGCGAGACGTAGGCCAGGCCCCGCCCGTCGGCGGTCCAGTCCACGAAGCTGCGGGCGATGAACATGCCCTCGCGCGTGCGCTCGATGCCCACGTACGGCTCGTCCCACAGCGGCTTGTCCTCGACGCAGAAGGGCATGTCGCCGGTGATGGCTCCGCGCCCGGGGAAGGGCAGGTGCGAGGCCAGGTGGCCGCCCCGGCCGTCCCACTCGACCTCTACCGCGAACTCCACGCGGCGCTCGCCCGCGTGCAGTCTCGCCTCGAGCACCGCCGGGCACGCGCCGATCGCGCCCTCCGACCGGAAGCTCCAGCGCACCGGCCCGGCCTCCGTGACCCGCCAGCGCTCCCACACCGCATCCGTGCTGCCCACGATCGGCCCCACGTGCAGAGGCTTCGTAGTGTCCACGTCGCAGGCGCGCAGGTGGCCGAAAGGCGTGTCCTCGGGCGCATCCCACTCCGCGCCCGAGTCCTCCGCGATGCGCATCAGCCGCCCGCGGTCGAAGTGCAGGGCGACCAGCCCGTTGTCGATGGCCTGCGCGTCTTCGATCTCCGGCGCCGGGTCCTCGGCCGGTTCAGCCTTCTCGGCCCGCAGCACCGTCCAGCCGCCCGCGGGCAGCGTGATCCGCGCCAGTGCGTCCAGCTCCCACGGCCGGTTCGCGTGGCGCAGCTCGCGGAGCACCTGGTGCGGGGCCTCGCGGCCATCGCCGTCCACCAGGCGCAGCGGCTTCGGCACCTGGCTCTCCCCGCGCACGAAGGTCACGCGTAGCGGCACCGTCGCCTCGCGCTCATGAGGCAGCGAGTTCGCCAGCACCTGCAGCGCCTCATCGCCGCAATCGACCTGCGCCGCCAGGGCCGCCAGCGCGTCCTGCTGCGCCCGCCGCGCGCGGGTGAAGGTGCTCTGCGCCAGCTCGTACAGCTCGTCGAAGTCCTCCTGGAAGAGCCACTGGATCGCGTGCGCCGAGAACAGCAGCGTGTCGCGCCACAGCTCGTCGAACGCCCGCCACAGCTCGTCGAACGCCCTCTGCCCGGGCCCTTGTCGTCCGGAGGGGCGGCGTTCCCACGCCGCCCGGTCGTTGTCGTCGCCGTCCCCCTCTGCCGCCACCCACGGCCCCCGAAGTCCAGGCGCCGCCGCCTCTCCCTTGCCTTGGAGTCCAGGCGCCACCGCCTCTCCCTTCCCTTGGAGTCCAGGCGCCACCGCCTCTCCCTTCCCTTGGAGTCCAGGCGCCACCGCCTCTCCCTTTCCTTGGAGTCCAGGCGCCACCGCCTCTCCCTTCCCTTGGAGTCCAGGCGCCACCGCCTGGACGCCGTTGCCGTTCACCGTCTCGGCCGTTGCCGCATCCTGCTGGCGGCGAAGCCGCCATCCTGTCCGGCCCGAAGGGCCGGAATCCTGTTTGCCGTTGCCGTTCCCCACCAGCGCGTGCAGCATTTCGGCGATGCCGATCTCCCGCGCGCAGCCCTCGCGCAGCTTCCACAGCCCCTGCGACCCGCCCCACGCCGCGTTGTACGCGACGTCGATCGGGTCGAGGGTGCCGCTCACTACGGGCAGCTCATCGCGCCGCGCCTCAAGCGCCGCGAAGGCCTCGACCGGCGTCGCGAAGCGCATGGTAGAGGTCTCGCGCCGGTTCCACTCCGCGATGAGGCCCGGCAGGTCGATCGGGATGTCGCTGACGAAGTGCGTCTTCAGCGGCCGGGCGTCATCGGCGCCGCGGTTCTGCCAGAGGACGGGCGTCGGCGCGTGCCGGCGCTTGTAGCGCAGCACGTTCTCCCACCAGTAGCCGACCTCCCAGCGCGCGGGGTAGTCGTCCGGCGCGAAGTGCGGCACGGTCAGCCCCCCGTAGCAGCCGCGGGCGGCGAGTACGCGGCTCCCGTCGATGCCCTCCCAGACGAAGTGGTGCGGGACGCCCTTGGCGTTCAGCGCCTCCTCGGGCCGCCAGAACTGCAGGTAGTCGTAGCCCGCCAGGCGCAGCAGTTGCGGGAGTTGCGGGTACCCGACCGCCACATCCACGATGTCCGAGTGCACCGTCAGGTCGGCCTCGGGGAAGACCTGCCGCCACTGCCTGCGTCCCAGCACCATGCCGCGCACGAACAGCTCGCCCGGCACGTGGTTGATGCGCAGGTTCGCGTACCCGCCACACACCGCGATGCGGCCCTCGGCGATGCGCCGGCGCAGCTCCTCG
>JALGUI010000109.1 GCA_029820915.1 Candidatus Zipacnadia bacterium
CGACCGCGACCGCTATGGCTTCGCCGGGGCGCGGGCGCTGCAGTTGGGTCTGCTGGGCTTCGCCGGCGGCATCCTCGGCGGGCGCCTCGGCTACGTGCTGCTGCAGTGGAGCGACTACTCGGGCCACCTCACGACGGCGCTCGATCTGTGGCGCGGCGGCATGTCCTGGCACGGTGGGGTGGGCGGCGGTCTGCTGGTGCTGCTGGTGGCCGCGTGGCTGATGAAGGTCAGCTTCCCGCGCATCCTTGACCTCGCGGCGCCGGGCATCGCCCTCGGCTATGCCATCGCGCGCGTCGGCTGCTTCCTCAACGGCTGCTGCTACGGCGCGCCGTGCGATCTGCCCTGGGCCGTGACGTTCCCGCAGATCACCGAGTACTCGCCCCCGCCGGTGCCGGTGCACCCGACCCAGCTCTACGCCGTGGTGGGGACGCTGCTGTTCACGCTGCCGGTGCTGCTGTGGGCCACGCCCCGGCTGCGGCGCCCCTTCAGCCGTTTCATGGGCTTCCTGGTGCTGTCGTCGATCGTGCGCATCGTGGTCGAGGTCTACCGGCGGGGGGCGACGGGGGAGGTCTTTCAGCCCATCCCGCAGCTCACAATGGCCCAGGCGGCGTCCATAGCCATCATCGCGGTGTGCGGCGCCGCAATCGTCGCCCGCGAGTGGTCGGGCTGGACGAAGCCAGCAGCCGATTAGTGCCAGGTGGCGAGGATTCGCGTGGCCTTGGCATCTTACTAGTGACATGTGCAGGCGGGGGCGCCCGCACTACGGCATGGTTCTCAGCTACCTTTTCCGAAAACAGATTCGTACGACAGGCGCCCTCGCCTGTCGAGTCGTTGACACTCAGATTCCTGCAGGCAAGCACTACGAGCCGCCGCCGACCCGGATGCTGCGTATCATCTGCAGGGCGATGGGCCTGAAGTCCTCCCAGTGGCGCGCGGGAGCCACGGCGCTGATCAGCACGCCCTGACCGCCGGCGATGAGCGTGACCCGGCAACCTCGCATCGGCTCGTCGGCGTCCTCGAGGCCCCCCCCCGAGTAGCGGAACTGCGACCACACCGCGCGCCGCCGATCCACCGCGGTCCGGCCCGCAACCCCCTCGTGCATCATGCCGAACAGCTCCACCCAGACTTCGCGCGTGCTCTCGTGCAGCAGCGCCAGGGCCTGGTAGCTTGCGTTCGAGGGGGCGCGGCCGGCGGCCGCGCCGCGCCCGTAGGCCGCCCACGCGAGATGCGGCCCGGCGACCACATGCACCCGCACCCACCGCGAGCGTCCGAACATGACGTAGCGCACCCCCGCATCGCTGAAGTCGCTCACCCGCCAGCCCTCGGGGTACTCGATGCTCAGCGGGATGTCGGTCGCCTGCCAGGTGAGCCAGCGCCGCACCTCGCCGACGGGCGAGGCGGTCCACGCGCTCCAGGTGGCGACCACGACCGCCAGCGCGGCGACCGAGATGATGAGGCCGTCCGTCAGCGGCGACCACTCGCCCAGGCGCCGGCTGCGCGGGTCGCGCACCCCCGGATGGGATGCCCCGACGTCGGCCCATGACCGTTCGTCGTGCACCGCGCGGCCCGCGGTCACCTGACCGCCGGGCGCGCCTGACCGCCGCTGTGGTGTGCTGGTCACGTCGGTTCCCCCGCCTCGACCACTGTGCCCGGGGTCTTCGGCCGGCCCCGTCGGCCGTCCTGTATGTACACACATGCGGGGCAGCCCCGTGGGACTGCCCCGCGGCGCAACTCCGTCCTGATCGTTGCCTACTTCTCCTCCCAGGAGATGGCCTCGACCGGACAGGAGTCGATGGCCTCCTGGATGGTATCTTCGTCGTCGCCCTGCGGATCGATCACTTCGGCAACGCCGTCGTCATTGTCCGCGAATGTGTCGGGGGCGATGTCGGTGCACAGACCACATCCGGTGCACGTATCCTGATCAACAACAGGTACCTTCACAGCCCTTACCTCCCTGCTACGTGTCTGAGTAACCAGTGCGCGTATTCGACGCGTGCCCGCCGAACACCTCCTCGACTCCCGCGCAATCCTGCCGACTCGCCGGCCCCGGGCAGGTGGCGGCGGCGACTCCGTGGAAGCCACACCCCCACCGGCGCTGCGCCATCGCTGCTCAGCCGATTGACATGCCATGGCACTGACCGACACGTCCCTGAGCCCGGAGGAGGCGCGCGCGGCGCTGGCGTGCTGGGGCATCGCTGTGCGTGACGACCGGCTCGCGCCCGGCAGTGGCACCGCCAACGCCGGCGTTATCGTAGACACGGGCGGCGGCCGGCTGCTGCTGCGGCGCCGCAACCCCCGCTATGCCCGCGCCGACTGGGCGCGCTTCGACCACGCGCTCTTCGCGCACCTGCGGGCGGAGGGCCTGCCGGCGCCGGAGGTCGTGCCGACCGGCGAGGGCGAGGGCTGGGTGGTCCGTGGCGGCCAGATCTACGAGCTGTTCCGCTACATCGAGGGCGGCCCGCACAGCGCGGGCGATCCCGGCGAGCTGGCGGATGCCGGGCGCGTGCTGGCCCGCGTGCACGCGGCGACCGATCGGTTCGAGCCGCCCGTCGTCAAGGACTGGCCGCGCTTCCACGACCCGGCGCCGACTCTCCGCGGGCTGCGCGAGCTGGCGGCGCAGGCTCGTGCTGACCGCCAGGCCCCGCAGGTAATCGCTGCGCTGGATGGGGCCTGCGAGCTCGCACTCGCTCTCGTCACGCGCCTGCCCGACGAGGCGTACTGGGCCCTGCCCTCCGCCGTCGTTCACGGTGACTACCACCCGGCGA
Source organism: Candidatus Zipacnadia bacterium (assembly GCA_029820915.1). Taxonomy (GTDB): domain Bacteria; phylum Armatimonadota; class Zipacnadia; order Zipacnadales; family UBA5352; genus JALGVA01. The sequence continues at coordinate 2,766 of JALGUI010000109.1, forward strand.
ACCTGAAGTTCCACGGCGGCCGGGTCGTCGGGCTGTTCGACTGGGACTGGTCGAGCCGCCAGCCGCGCATGGTGGACCTTGCCGACGGGCTGCTGTTCTTCTGCGGCGTGCGCGAGGCGGCGGTCGTCGCGGGGGACATCTGGTCGCTCACCGAGAGCTTCCGGATCGACCGCGAGCGGGCGCGCATCTTCGGCGAGGCGTACTGCCGGGGGCTGCCGGTCGGGCCCGAGGAGCTGGTCGTCCTGACCGACCTGATGCGCTGCCGCTGGCTCTACTGCCGGGTCGATGCCGCGCAACGCAAGGTCGAGCCGGAGCGCCGCGTCGAGTTCGTCACGCGAGGACTTGGGGTGCCGCTGTCCGACCTTGACGCACTCGAGCCGGAGATCGCGGATGGCAGGCTGTTCGCGGCCTCCGGGTAGGCCGCCGGACCGAACCGACGTGCGATGGAGGTCGTCGGGTGATATGCATGTCAAGCGGGCTGTGAGTATCGCGATATTGGTGTGGGCGCTGGTGGCGGCGCAGGTCACCTCGGCCGATTTCCGGGCCGAGAAGCTCGGTGTCGTCGCCAACGTCACCGAGGAGCACGTGGGCGGCGAGAGCGAGTACGACTTCACTGCGGCGCTGGACGGCGTATGGGCCGACGAGTGGGAACGCGCCCGCCTGGAGCTGACCATAGACTCCGACTACGACCACTCGCTGACCGAGCAGGACGAGTACGATCGCCTGAAGACCTGGGTGCGCTACCTGTTCCGCGAGCGCCCGAAGTACGCCTGGAACCCGCTCATCGCCGTCTCCACCGAGGGCGACCACGACTTCGACCAGATCCAGACGCTGGTTGCCCTCGGGCTGCGCAAGCACTTCGGCGACGGCTTCATCGAGGTCACGGCCGGCGGGAGCAAGGACCTGACCACCGGCGACGACTGGGTTGGCGACGTAGGCGCGCTCGTCCAGTTCGAGCGCGACTGGGGGCGCTTCACCTGGACGGTCAGCCCGGAGGTCAGCTACGGGCTGCTGGGGGAGCTGCGCTTCCGGCAGAACCGCATGCTCTACTCATTCTCATCCGGTCTGTCCTATCGGCTCACCGGAGACCTGGGGCTGGCCTACCGCCTGCAGCTCAACAACACGCTCGGCGACGACCGCCGCCATCAGTTCCTCGGCATCTCCTACAGCTACCGGCGGTAGTGCGAGGCGACGTGCCTCGGAGTTGTGGCCAGTGCGCAGGTCGTTAGGAGGGGCGGTGCTCCCGCACCGCCCGGTCGTTGCCGTGCTGTGCCGTTCGGAGGGGCGGGTCTACGCACCCGCCCGGTCGTTGTCGTTGCCGTTCGGAGCGACGCATGTTCACATGCGTCGGCCGTTGCCGCGCCGTTCGGAGTCGCTGCGAAGGGCGTGCGGACGGGGTCGTCCGCACCACGGTGATAGCGGTCGTCTGCCGTTACCCGGCCGTTCCGTGGCCCTCCTACGCCCGCTCCGGCCAACCGCGCATGCCGTGAGGAGGGGTTCGCCCCAACGACAACAACCGGGCGGCGTGGGAACGCCGCCCCTCCTGACAGCAACGGCCAACCGCGCGTGTCGTCAGGAGGGGCGGGTCTACGCACCCGCCCGGTTGTTGCCGTGGACGTCGTCGTTGCCGTTCGGAGGGGCGGGTCTACGTACCCGCCCGGCCGTTGCCGTGCTGTGCCGTTTTCCCCCTCTCCCGCCCGGAGATGCGAAGCATCTCACAGGGGGAGGGGAAGGCCCGAGCTTGCTCGGGAAGGGGAGGGGCGCAGTTGCCGTTGCCGTTTCCGTTCGGAGGGGCGGGTCTACGTACCCGCCCGGTTGTTGTCGTTGCCGTCGTCGTTGTCGTTCGGAGGGGCGGGTCTACGTACCCGCCCGCCGTTGTCTCGACCCGCCCCCTACCCGAGCTCGATCCGCAGCACCTTGTAGATGTGCAGCGACGGGATGAGGATCGCGGCGCGGCCGTCCTGCGTGTCGTAGCTGAGCGCGGCCGGCTCGGCCGGGTCCGGGTCGAAGGCCGTCACCGACGCCACCTCCGCGCCCTGGGGCAGCGGCACGCTGAGCTCCAGGTTCGTCTTGTCCACGAGCGGCTCGGGCTCGACCCCGAGCGGCGTGTCGTAGTTCAGCAGGTGCAGCACGATCGCCGAGCCGTCTGGCTCGATGAAGGCGTTGACACGGACGCCAGGGCTGGCCTCCGGCGCGACGTCCAGCTCGACGGTCGGACGGCTCAGCAGCTCCATGACCTCGTCGAGCGGCAGCCGCGAGTAGCGCAGCCACGAGCCCTCGCCATAGGGCATGGTCTTGTGCAGGTCCTCGCCCTCGGGCGCGGGTCGCAGCGCCGCCGGCAGGCTCTGCGGGTCGAGCGGCTGCACGCGCAGGTCGTGCGTGGGGGTGTCGCCGATGACCAGCGCATGGCCGCCGCCGCGCACGTAGCCCTCCAGCGCGTCGATCTGCTCGCGGCTCGCGTACTTCAGGTCCGCGAAGACGACCGCCTGGAAGTCGGCGAGCACCTCGGGCGTGAAGCGATCCTCCGTCACGTAGTCGAAGAGCACGTGGCCGTCGAGCAGCTCCTGTGTGACCTGCTCGACCGATGACACGTGCCGCTTGTGCTCGTACAGGTTCTGGTCCCCGAAGGCCGCCACGGCCACTTGCGCGTAGGGGACATAGCCCGCGTAGAGGTCCTCATGCTCCTGGAAGAACGCGCGGTACCGATTGAGCACGTCGCGGTACTCGTTCCAGCGCGGTCGGAGCAGGAAGCCCGCGCCGCTGCCGAAGGCCGCCGCCTCGGCGTTGCCCAGGGCGGCGGTCGGCCGATTGAGCTCGAAGTTGGGCTTCGTCGAGGGGTAGCCGCCGCGCGTGAGCAGCAGCGCCGAGACCGGCCCGCGCACCGCCGCCGTGTACTTGAGCTGCCAGGCGTGATCGTTGCGCACGTTCATGTGGATGTCGCCGACGATGCGCGAGCGCACCAGCCCGGGGTGTGTGCCGTAGTCGCCAATCGACAGCTCGTACATGATGTAGTGGCTGTCCACGAATGAGCTCCTCACCGATTCGGGCCGGCCGTGGCCGCCGTTGGGGAAGAGGATGAACTCGTCGGCCACCTCCTCGCCCGCGCGCCGGATCGCCTGCTGGTGCTCGTGGATGCTGTGGCACCAGAAGCGGCGCGACTCCACCCAGCCCAGCGTCATCGGCTCATCGGCAGCGGGTCTGACCGCAAGCGGCACCGGCCGGCCCGGGCCAACGCCGAAGAGGGCCTCGATCTCCTCGTCCACGTAGCGGTCGCGCAGCCAGTCCTGGTACTTCGCCTGGCAGAAGCGGCAGTAGCACTGCTGCGTGCCCCCGTTGTCGATGAACGCGCCGTCGTAGCCCACCGCCGCCACCAGCCGCGCCACGGAGTCAATCCAGGTGCGCCAGCCGGGGTTGTTCACGCACGCGGCGTAGCGCATGTTCGGCTCATAGGGCGGGTAGAACTCGTCCTCGTCCGGCTGAACGCCGTAGGTGCCCTTCATCGACCCGTCAGGGTCGCGCTGCATCCAGTCGGCGGGATCAAGCTCTGGGCGGGGCGGCAGGCCGAACTCGAGATACTCGTCCCAGTGGTCGTAGAACTCCCAGAAGCCGGTGCGCCGGATGTGGCTGCCGCCGAGGGTGATCGAGCAGATGTAGGGCATCACCCAGCGCACGCCCGCGGCGTGCAGGCCGTCCACCATCTCCTCGAGCTGCCGGAAGCGTTCGCGGGTCTCGGCGGGCGTGAGGCGCCGGATGGCGTCGCCCCTGCCTCCGGCCTGGTTCTCGCCACCCACGCCCGCGACGGGGCCCCAATTGTGGCTCATCACCACGTCCTTGCCCAGGTGCAGCAGCGTCGGCGGCGAGGCGGCGACGGCCGCGATGTACTCCGGGTTGTCCAGGTGGCCCTGGCCGTAGTCAAGCACGTACGTGATTGGCGGAGTGGTCCGCCAGTCCGGATCGGCGGCGAAGCCTGAGGTGCCCATAGAGATCCCTCCGACGACCAGCATCAGCGCGAGTGCTCTTGCCATGGTGGCTGTCTCCCGGGGCGCGTCGTCTGTGTCCGCGCCGCGCGTCACTCGTCCTTCAAGCGCTCCCACGCCGCGACCGTCTCGCGCACGTGCGCGGCCGACGCGTGTAGCGCGGCCAGCTCGTCCTCACTCAGCTCGACCTCGATGATCTCATTGACCCCGCCCGCGCCGAGCTTCACCGGCACGCCCACGAAGGTGTCCTCGATGCCGAACTCGCCCTGCAGCAGCACCGAGACCGGCAGCACGCGGCCCTCGTCGCGCAGTATCGAGGCGACCATCTCGGTCACGCCCGCCGACGGCGCGTAGAAGGCGCTGCCGGTCTTCATGAGGCCCACGATCTCCGCGCCGCCGTCGCGTGTGCGCCGGATGATCTCCGCGAGGCGCTCGGGCGCGATAAGCTGCGTGACCGGCACGCCGCCGACCGTGGCGTAGCCCGCCAGCGGCACCATCGAGTCGCCGTGGCCCCCCAGCACCATCGCCTGCACGTCCCGCGCCGAGCAGCTCAGCTCCATGCCGATGAAGGCGCGGAAGCGCGCGGTGTCCAGCGCCCCGGCCATGCCCATCACACGCTCGCGTGGCAGCCCGCTCACCTGCATGGCGATGTGCGTGGTCACGTCCAGCGGGTTGGTGACCATGATGATGATGGCGCCTGGCGCGACCGCGCTCACCTGCTCGACGATCGCGGTCACGATCTTCCCGTTGGTGGCCAGCAGGTCGTCGCGCGACATGCCCGGCTTGCGGGCCACGCCCGCCGTGATGACCACGACCTCCGAGCCCTCGGCGGGGCCGTACTCCGTGCCGCCCTCGATGCGGCGGCTGTGGCCGATCAGCGGCGCGGCCTGGGCCAGGTCAAGGGCCTTGCCCGCCGCCAGCCCCTCCACGATGTCCACGAGGTACACGTCGGCGATGTCGCGCTCAACGATGCGCTGGGCGCAGGTGGCTCCGACGTGTCCGGCTCCGACGACGGTGACCTTCATTGTCTCACTCCGTGAGAGCTGC
>JALGUI010000110.1 GCA_029820915.1 Candidatus Zipacnadia bacterium
GCGGTCAAGAAGACGCCTCCGGATGACGGACCCACGGAGGAGGACATGCGCTCGGCCACGTGCCTGACGATCGCGTTCGCACTGTGCCTGTCGGTCGCGGCGCACGGGCAACTGCTCGTGCCGCGTTACGCGCACACCGCCACGCTGCTGCCTGGGGGCGAGGTGCTCGTCTACGGCGGCCTGGGGCCCGGCGATGGCTTCATGCTCGGCACCGAGCTGGGGCCGCCCGGCGAGCCGCGATGGGGGCCGCGCAATCATCGCGCGCGCGCCTTCCACACGGCCACGTTGCTGCTCGACGGCACGGTGCTGATCGCGGGCGGGTTCATCCTCCCCTACTCGACCTCGCGCGCCGCCGAGCTGTTCGACGGCCGGCGCTTCGTGTTCTTGGGGAGTCGGATGTCGGCGCCGCGGGAGTTGCACACCGCGACGCTGCTCGCGGACGGGCGCGTGCTGATCGCAGGCGGGTTCGTGGGCGGAGTGACGTCGCTTGCCGAGTGCGACCTGTACGAGCCGGCGACGCGCAGCTTCGCGCCGACCGGCGCGATGGGGGAGAGCCGCTTCGGCCACGCGGCCTGCCTGCTGCCCGACGGGCGGGTGCTCGTCACCGGCGGCTCGCAGTTCCCCGGCGAGCGCACGCTCAGCTCGTCAGAGGTCTATGACCCGGTGAGTGGCCGCTTCGCCGCCGGGCCGGAGATGCTCGCCGAGCGGTCGCGGCACACCGCAACGCTTCTGCCGGACGGGCGCGTGCTCATCACGGGCGGGAACAGCATGGCGGCGGGCGGGCAGCTTGCGAGCGCCGAGCTGCTCGACCCGGCGGTCGGGGAGTTCGTGGCCGGTCCGGAGATGGCCGAGCCGCGCATGGATCACACCGCCACGTTGCTGCCGGACGGGCGCGTGCTCGTCGCGGGCGGCTTCAACGCGGTCGGCCGGCCGCACACGCTGGACCTGTGCGAGGTGTTCGACCCGGCGGCCGGGCGCTTCGAGCCCGACGGTCGGCTGCCCGCGCCGGTACACGAGCACCGGGCGACGCTGCTGCCGACGGGCGACGTGCTGATCACCGGGGGCATGGTGGTCGAGGGCTCACGGCGCAGCGCCGTGAGCGAGGCCGCCACTATCCGGCCGTGAGCGCAGACTGACGGAGAAGGAGCATAGGGAGTCGGGCGATCCCGAGGCTGATGAGAGTGGCATACCTGGAAGCGGTTGGCGGACTGAGCGGCGACATGATGCTGGGCGCGCTGGTTGACTGCGGCCTGCCCATCGAGGCGTTGCAGGAGACGGTGGCGGCGCTGGGCGTCGCGAGCGAGGTCGAAGTGGCGGCCCGTCCCGTCATGAAGACGAGCATATCGGCCACCAAGGTCGATGTAAGCGCCCGCGAGCACCATCACGGGCACGATGACCATCACCATCATCACGGCCGCGGCGCGGCGGAGCTGATCGACGTCGTCGAGCAGGCGGAGCTGGAGCCGGAGGTCATCGAGCGGTCGGTGGCGATCATCCGGCGGCTGGCGGAGGCAGAGGCGAAGGTGCATGATACGACGCCCGAGGATGTGCACTTCCACGAGCTGGGCGGGCTCGACACGCTGGTGGACGTGGTGGGCGCGGTCGAGGGACTGCGGCGGCTGGGCGTCGGCCGCCTGCACTGCGCGCCGCTGCCCATCGGCTACGGCTGGATCGAGTGCGCGCACGGGCGCCTGCCCGTCCCCGCGCCGGCCACTGCCGAGCTGCTGCTCGGCACGCCGACCGAGCCGGCGGACGTGGAGGGCGAGACAGTGACGCCCACGGGTGCGGCGCTGGCCGCCGAGTTGGCGGACGACTTCGGCCGTCCCGCCGACTTCATCGCGGAGACCGTCGGCTACGGCGCCGGCAACGCCGACTTCGACCCGGTGCCCAACGTCGTCCGGCTGTGGCTGAGCGGCGAGCGGGCGGAGGGCGCGACCGATGTCGCGGAGGCCGGCGTCGTCACCGTCATCGAGACGAACGTGGACGACATGTCCGGCGAGCTGGTGCCGGGCGCCATCGACGCCGCCCTGGCGGCGGGCGCGCTGGACGCGTGGTCGGCGCCGATCGTCATGAAGAAGGGCCGCCCGGCGCTGCTCATCCGCGCCATCTGCGCGCCCGAGCACGCCGACGCCGTCGCCGAGGCGCTGCTGCGCGAGACCACGAGCCTGGGCGTGCGCATGGCGCGGATGGAGCGCCGCTGCCTGCGCCGCGAGCAGGTCGCGGTTGAGACGGAGTACGGGACGGTGCGCGTGAAGGTCGGCTACCTGGGCGGCGAGGTCGCCACGGCGTCTCCGGAGTACGAGGACTGCCGGCGCGCCGCGGACGAGCATGGGGCGTCGCTGAAGGAGGTCTACGCCGCGGCGCTCGCCCGCGCGCGGGACGCGCGGTGAGTCACGGCCGCCACCCGACGATGCGCCTCGCGGCCAGCGAGAACAGGTGCAGCGTAGCCTCGACGATGATGAAGCGCGAGAGCTTCGAGCGACCGGCGCGGCGGTCAACGAAGGTGATCGGGACCTCGGCGAGCCGTCCGCCGGCGCGCGCGCAGCGGAAGAGCATCTCCGCCTGGAAGGCGTAGCCCTCCTGGCGAACCTCGCGGAACTTGGCCTGACGCAGGATGGCCGCGCTGTAAGCGCGGAAGCCCCCCGTCGGGTCGGACGCGCCTACTCCCGACGCCAGCCGCACCAGCATCCCCGCGGCACGGCTGAGCAGGAGCCGGTCCGGGCCCCAGTTGACCGTCCCCCCACCCGGGATGTAACGCGAGCCCATGACCAGGTCGGCCTCGGTGAGCCGCTCCAGCATCGCCGGTATCACCGCCGGGTCGTGGGACAGATCCGCGTCCATGCTGATGACGACCTCGGCCCCGTTATCGAGGGCGTACTGCAAGCCCAGCAGATACGCGGAGGCCAGGCCCATCTTCCCCGGCCGGTGCAGCGAGAGGAAGCGCCCGGGATGGTCGGCCGCGAGGCGGTCGGCGATGTCACCTGTGCCGTCCGGTGAGCCGTCATCGACGATGAGCAGCACCGGCGGCTCGGGCAGCGCCGACATGCGCTCGGCCAGCTCCGGCAGGTTGTCGGCCTCGTTGTAGGTCGGGGTCACGGCCCAGATGGGCCGATCCGCGCCGGTCATGATCTCTCTCTACCGCGTGGGACGAGGCGGGGCCGAGGCCAGGCGCGGTCCCCGGCGGGAGGTTGGCCCGCATCGGCTCGCTCCGGGGCCGCCCGGGGCGCACGTTTGCCCTCAGTCGAAGTAGTCCTCATCCTGCGTCTCCTCCAGGTGTGTGTGCAGACGCATCAGAGCCCGGTTGTAGGCGGAGACGATGTCCTGGCGCGTAATGATCCCGAGCAGTCGGGCATGGTCGTCCGGGTCAACCACCGGCAGGCGGCCCACGCCGGCGATGCCCATCTTGCGCAGGGCGTCATTGAGGCTGTCGCCCGGGAAGGCGATGACCAGCCTGTGGCTGGCGATCTCGCAGGCCGTCTTATTGCGCGCATCGGGCCCGGCACGTCGCACGTCGCTGGGTGTCACGAGGCCGCACAGGCGGCCCTGGTCATCAGCAACGGGCAGGCTGTGATGTCGCGTCCGCTCGAAGACCGCCATGATCTCGCCCACCGGGGTGTCGATGGGCAGTGTCTCAAGCTCGCGCGTCATGGTGTCGGCGACGGACACCTCGGAGAGCACCTGGATGTCGTGTCCCAGCTCCACGTGCACTCCGTGGCGCACCAGCTTGATGTTGTAGATCGAGAAGCGGCAGATGAGGCGGGCGGTCAGGACTGACGTGCCGACCGCGAGCATGAGCGGCAGGATCATGCGATAGTCCGCGGTCAACTCGAAGACGATGAGGATCGCGGTGACCGGCGCGTGGCTGGCGCCCGCGAAGACGGCCGCCATCCCTACCAGGGCGTAGGCGGCGGGCACCGTCTGGGCCCCCGGCAGGTAGGAGTCGGCGAACACGCCGAAGACGTAGCCGACGAGCGCACCGATGTAGAGCGAAGGGGAGAAGACTCCCCCGGAGCCGCCCGAGCCGAGCGTCACCGAGGCGGCCAGGAGCTTGACGGGGATCAGGATCAGCAGCGGCCAGATGAGAGCCTGCGAGGCGGTCAGCAGCTCCTGGATCTTGCCGTAGCCAACCCCATAGAGCGTCCTGTCATGGAGGCCTATTACGCCCATGACCAGGCCGCCGATGACCGGGAGCAGATACCGGGGCACCGGTATCCGGTCGAAGGCCGACTCGGTGACCGTGATCGCACGGATGAAGACGACCGCGACGCCCCCCGTGACCAGGCCGAGCAGGATGAAGTACGGAAGCTCGTGCGGGCCGCGCATATCGTAGTCCGGGACGGCGAAGGCCGGGGCGTCGCCGAAGACGGTGCGGCCGATGCTGGCGGCGATGACCGTGGCAATGACCACCGGCGCGAATGCCTCGGCCGACCACTCGCCCAGGATTAGCTCGAGGGCGAAGAAGGCGCCGCCGATGGGAGCGTTGAAGGTTGCCGCGATGCCGCCGGCGGCGCCGCAGGCCACCAGCGTCTTCACGCGCTTCTCGGGCATACCCAGCCGGATGCCCAGCACAGAGCCCAGCGCGGCGCCGATCTGCGCGATCGGGCCCTCGCGGCCGACGGAGCCGCCTGAGCCGATGCACACCGAGGACGCCAGGGCCTTGATGACCGCGACGCGCGGCCGGATACGCCCTCCCCGTGTCGCCACCGCCTCCATGATCTCCGGCACGCCGTGACCGCGGGCCTCCGGCGCCAGGAACACGGTAAGCGGGCCGACGATGGCTCCGCCCAGAGCCGGGAGGACGACGGTATAGAAGGGCCCCAGGGGGGAGAACGCTGCGGCGCCGCCGTCGAAGAACAGCGCATGGAAGACCTGTATCAGCCAGCGGAAGGCCACCGCGCCCAGTCCCCCGCCAATGCCGGACACGATCCCCAGCACGATGAGGGAGGAGTGGTGGGTCCAGATTACCGGGGCACGCGCGGCGATCAGGCGCCGCAGGTGCTCGATGCTGAGATGTCTACGACGAAACCATGGCCGCTTCTGGTCTCGCATGGGTGCAACACGTGCCTTCGGATCGTCCCCGTGTCAGCCGACGGCACGGGCGGCGGGTTCTGTGACTCGCTATGTCGGCTCGGTGAAGTGGCGGTCGGCCGTGCCCATCATGGGGCGCCGGCCCGCCGAAACATGCGATGCAGCGCTCGGTGCCTGAGTCTGGCGCCAGACGCTGCGTCGCAGTGGAAGTGTCCCTGGTTGTCGGATCGAGGACTACTGCACGTTCGGCTCGATCAGCCCGTAGCCTCCGGACTTGCGGCGGTAGACGACCGCCACGTTCTCGGTCCTCGCATCGGTGAACACGTAGAAGTCGTGCCCGACCATCTCCATCTGCATGGCGGCCTCCTCCGGAGTCATCGGCTTGAGCGCGTGGGTCTTCACGCGCACGATCTCCGGTTCCGCGGCCTCCATGATCGCCTCATCGGGCGCTCCCTCCGTGATGTCCGAGCTCTCGACGGGCTCTAGGTGGCGCACGCTCTGCTTCGTCCGGCTGCGAACGCGACGCTTGTGTCGCCGCGCCTGCTTCTCCACGGCCTTGTACGCCTCATCGAAGGCCTCCAGCACGTCGCGGGCGGCCTTCTCGCTGCGAAAGACGTTGCGCGGCTCCTCCACCGTGATCTCCACGACATGCTGCCCGCGTCTCTCTGCGATGACGACGCGCACCTCTTCCAGCTTCTCGAGGTACTGGCTGAGGCTCTCCAGTCGTGGCTCGGCGTGGTCGAGGAAATACTGGGGGACGTTGCCGTTCTTGCCGCGTACGTCGATTCGCATCTGCCTACCACCTTCCCTCAAGGGACGCTATCGTTCTCTGGTGCGGTGCGCGCGCCAAGGGGAGGGAAAGGCTGCGCATCGCTCCTGGGTGCAGTGTACCAGAGCACGGGGGGGGTGTCAACTCACACTGCCGGGGGCACGGACCGGTCCGAAGAGCCCCATGATCGAAGCTTGACCGCCCGGCGAAGGGCCTGACGCACCGGGCGGAGAATCACCGGTGGGGCGGCGGCCCGTGCTGCGCTCGCGCCGGCTCCGCGGCGGCTCACGTCCGACCGACAAGGAGCGTGTGTCCAGTGCCGAAACTGGTGAGCAATACCAATCCAACCAAGATCATCTGCACCCTGGGACCGGCGTCATGCACCGAGAAGATGATCGGGCGGCTGATCGATGCCGGCATGGATGTCGCCCGCCTGAACTTCTCGCACGGCGACCACGACACCCATGGGGAGCAGTTCGCACGGGTGCGCAAGGTGTCAGAGCAGCGCGGCTGTCACGTCGCCATCCTCGCCGATCTGCAGGGCCCGAAGATCCGCGTCGGCAAGCTCGAGGGAGGCGAGCCCGTCACCCTCGAGGAGGGCGAGCACGTTGTCATGGACGTCGAGGCCACCGCGGGCACCGGACAGCGCCTGTCCACGACCTATCCCGACCTCGCGCGCGACGTGCAGGCCGGCGACCGCATCCTGGTCAACGACGGCCTGGTCGAGCTGCGCGTGCTGCGGACGACCGACACGCAGGTCGTGTGCGACGTCATCTACGGCGGGCCGGTGCGCGAGCACGCCGGGATCAACCTGCCGGGCGCGAGCATCTCCGCGCCGTCGATGACGGACAAGGACCGCGACGACCTCGAGTTCGCGGTCGGCATGGGCGCCGACTACGTGGCGCTGAGCTTCGTGCGCTCAGCGCAGGACATGCGCGCCATCCGCGACGCCGTCGCCGACCTGGGCGCGGACATGCCCGTCATCGCCAAGCTCGAAAAGCCCGAGGCGATGGAGGAGCTGGAGGAGGTCGTGTCGGCCTCGGACGTGGTGATGGTCGCGCGTGGCGACCTGGGAGTGGAGACCTCGCCGGGCGCGGTGCCGGTGCTGCAGAAGCGCATCATCGCCGAGTGCGGCCGCCGGCGCGTGCCGGTCATCACCGCCACGCAGATGCTCGAGAGCATGACGCACAACCCGCGACCCACCCGCGCGGAGGCGTCGGACGTCGCGAATGCCGTCTTCGATGGCACGGACGCGCTGATGCTCTCCGGCGAGACGGCCATCGGCACGTACCCTGCCGAGACCGTGCAGATGATGCGCAGGATCGCGAGCATGGCCGAGCAAACGCTGCAATGGGAGGAGTCGGGCGGCGCGCCGCTGGTGGGCACGGACTTCCTGGACTTTGCCGACGCAGTCAGCCGTGCGGCGGCGGACACCGCCGAGAGCCTGGGGGCGGTGGCCATCATCGCCTTCACGCAGTCGGGCGGCACCGCGCGCCTGGCGTCGAAGTGCCGCCCGCGCATGCCCATCGTGGCCGCCACGCCCCTGCCCGAGACCGCGCGCCGCTGCAACCTTTACTGGGGCGTGCAGCCGCTGCTGATCGAGCCGGTCGATGACATAGACGAGATGATCCATCGTGTGGACGGGCAGCTCGTCGAGCTGGCGATGTGCAGGGAGGGCGACGTCATCGTCATCACCGCCGGCACGCCCATCGGCCGGCGTGGCACCACGAACACCATGAAGGTGCACGTCATCGGCTCCTAGCCGGGCCGAGCGTCACACCAAGGGAGGCAAAAGCGTGGCTACCGAGGACTTGGCCATCAACGGAGGGACGCCGATCCGCACCGAGCCCTTCCCGCCGTGGCCGCATTTCGAAGAGGACGAGAAGCGGGCGGTCAGGGCGGTGCTCGACTCCGACGACGTGAACTACCACCGCGGCGACTGGGGCATCCGCTTCGAGACCGCCTTCCTCCGACGACGTGAACTACCACCGCGGCGACTGGGGCATCCGCTTCGAGACCGCCTTCGCCGACTGGTGCGGCGTACGCTACGGGCTGGCCGTGACCAACGGCGGGGCGGCGCTGCACTGCGCCGTGGCCGCCTGCGGCGTGGGGCCGGGCGATGAGGTCATCGTGCCCGCGCACACCTACATCGCCAGCAACCTCGCACCGGTGTGGCTCAATGCGACGCCGGTGTTCGCGGACCTCGACCCGGCGACGCTCAACATCTGCGCC
>JALGUI010000830.1 GCA_029820915.1 Candidatus Zipacnadia bacterium
GATGCTCGCCCCGACGGCCTCCCCGGTCAGCACGCGCCGGCCGTTGGCGGCGCCGTCTCCGGGCGCCACAGTCACGGTCACCGGGCCGAGCCCGCGGTTGGTGATGCCGACCAGGAGTCTGCCGTCGCCCGCGAAGGCTCTCGCGAAGACGGTGTCCGGCCCGGTGACCGTGACCCGATCATCGGCGCGCGCGCCGTCCCACACGATGTCCTCGGTGGCGGACAAGATGCGGCCCAGCTCGGACAGCAGCGTGAAGTGTCGGCCGTCGAAGAAGGGCAGCATCCAGAAGTCCAGGCCCTTCACGCCCTGCGCGATGTGCGTCTTGGCCTGCCAGCGCAGGTAGTCGGGGTTGGTCCACGAGCGCACGGCGCCGCCGCCGATGTTCAGGCACGGGGCCAGCGGCACCCCCCACGGATTGTCCGCCGTGGCCGCCACGCGGCTGAAGGCCCAGGTGAGCCCGTACTGATAGGCCCAGGTCTCCTCGTCGTGCGGGTAGACGCCGTTGGCCATGTTCGCGTAGTCGAACTGCGCCATGAACTCGCGCAGGTCGTAGCCGTACTCGCGCTCCGTCTGCACCCGCGCTGCGTAGACGTCGGCGTGGGGGCCGGTCGGCTCATGCTCGAACAGGCTCATGGTGAACCAACAGAACAGCAGCGCGTCGGGATCGCCGGCCTTGACCGCCTCGCGGATGCGCTCGACGTGGCGGCCGCCGTTCCACACGTGGAAGCGCAGCCACGGCTCATGCAGCCGGCCCTCGGGTAGCACGTCCTCCGGCCACGCGAGGTCATCGGCCGCCAGCCCCTCGCGCGCGCAGAACGCCGCCCGGCAGCGCTCGCAGAAGCACTGGCGGTGGACGCCCTCGTGGTCGAGGTCGAAGCCGCCCCAGCCCTCGTCGCGGATGCGCTCGGTGATGAGGCCGAAGACTTCGGGACCGTGCTCGGCGGCGTACGTCGGGCACCACTGCATGGCGCCGGCGCGGCGATCCGCGAGGATGGCGTTGCCCTCCGCGTCGTAGCGGGCCTTGGCCGGGTCGGTGGTGTCGGCCGGGTAGACGGTGCGGTTGAAGCTCCACGGGCTGGCGAGACTCGCGAGGATGCCGTGGGCGCGCGCCGCCGGGATCTCGTCGGGGTCGCTGAGCACCAGGCGCGACACGCCCAGGCGCCCGAGCTGGGCGCAGGTGGCCTCGCGCAGGCCCGTCCGCAGCTCCTGCTCCTCGGGCGACACCGCGGCGGACACCGTCCGGTACGCCCACAGGCCCAGCAGCGACCGCCTCGACTGGGGCGCGTCGGGCGGCTCGGGCAGGACCGTCAGCGGCGCCGACATCAGCTCGCCCGCGCCGCCCTGCGACAGCGAGCGCCAGTGCATCCGGTAGTCGCCGGGCGGGGCGTCGCAGTCCGGAAGGGTGATGGTGTGGCGCCGGAGCGCCACACCGTCGCGCTGCACATCCTGCGTCTCGACCGTGATGCGCGCCGTCCAGCCGTCGAGGTAGGGCAGCCAGGGCGTGACGATCTCGACGCCCGCGGGGAGCTCCAGCTCGAGCCCCAGCTCGACGGCTCCGGCCGCGTCCTGGTTGCGGACGCGGAAGTCCAGCGGCTGCAGGCAGTCCTGCGCCAGGAAGAGGCCCTTGCGCTCCATGATGTTGGGCGCGAAGTCCCACTGTAGCCTCGCGGGATCGTTGGCCTCAACGCGAGGGGGGCCTCAACGCGAGGGGCGCTGAGTTCCAGCGCCGAGCGCTCGCCGGTGACCACCAGCGAGAGGTCGCGCAGCAGGGCCTCCTCGCTGGCGGCCACGTGGGTGATGCGCAGGACATTCTCGCCCGGCCGCGCGAAGTCGGTGACGTCGAAGAGGTAGCCCAGCCCGCCGAGGTCCTCGCGCTCTCCGGAGTCGAAGCCGGGGCGGGGAGGGCGAAGGCTCGGGCCGCGTAGGGGCCGTTCGGGCGCGGGCAGTACTCGCCGGCCTTGTTGACGGACTGCTCGGGCCCCAGCTCCTCGCCGTTGACCGCGAAGCGCAGCACGCCGGCCGAGTGGCTGAGGGCACGGTAGCGCAGGATCGCCTGCAGGTAGAGATAGACCGGCTTCGCGTGGTCGGCGGGGAGCACGAAGCGGGCCTCTGTGAGGTGCGCGGTATGCAGCGCGAGCGCCGGGCCGTGCGGCCAGGCGGCCGCCTCGGCCAGCAGCGCCTCGTCGGCCGGCGCGATGCTCGCCGTGAGCAGGCACGCGAGGGTCGCCAGCAGCGTCCAGGGCACAGCCATCACCTGGTCCTCCGGTGGGCCTAGCGCTTACTTGCAGAAGTCCGAGTGTGAACGACTCGACAGGCGAGGGTGCCTGTCGTACGAATCGGTCGGGCGGAAAGGGAATGGAGACCCATTCCGTAGTGCGGGCGCCCTGCGCTCGCAGCGCGAGCGCTCTGGAGTTTGCTCAGCAAACTCCCCAGAGGTCGCGGAGCGACCTCACCTGCACATGCCGTTGGCAGCCAACCATAACACGTGGACCTCCGCAAGCAGGTACTAGCGCGCGGCGCGGCTCACGGTCAGCCTGCGCACGGTCACCTGCTCGTCCTCGGGGCCGCCCAGCCGTGCCAGCAGCCGCAGCCTGATCGCGCGTACATCAGGGCGCAGCGCCGACAGCGCGG
>JALGUI010000111.1 GCA_029820915.1 Candidatus Zipacnadia bacterium
GGGGAAGTCCACGTTGGGCGAGATGCACAGGCCCTCGGGCACGATGAAGCACGGGACGTAGCGCTCGAGGATGCTCGCGACCTCGTCGTCGCCGGTCATCTCCCACCAGGTCAGTAGCCCCTGCGTGCGGCCGCTGTGCGCGGCGTGGATGGACACATCGCGCTGTGAGTAGATCTCGTCATAGAGTAGCTGGGCGGAGTCGCGCGAGCGCATGTCGCCGGACAGGAAGTAGTGGTGGCGGAACTCCGAGTGCGTGGTCTGGCGCTCCTCGTGGTTGCCGTCGCTCCAGTGCTGCACGCCGTGGCGGGTGCCGTAGCCCAGCCACATGCCGGCGTGGCGCATGTCCACGTCGCGCACGTGACGCGCCATGGCCTCGGCGAAGAAGAACATCTCCGGGTCGCCGGTGCGCAGGTACTGGATCTGCATGTACAGCCCGGGCAGGCCCTCGGTGTTGGTCCAGCCCCAGCGGCCGTTGTCGTACGCCCACTCGACCGGCGGCGCGTAGTCACGCTGCGCGTCGCGGCGCACATCGATGGTCTCGTAGTCCTCGGGCGAGTCCCCGAGCAGCTCGACGAGCCGGTCCACGGGCACGATCCAGCCGTAGCCGCCCTTGTAGTTGTGCTGCACATCGCCGTAGTCCCAGCAGCCGTACCAGCCCCACAGCTTCTGCTGGTGCATCCAGAACCCGGCGAAGGCCGCGAGGTTCGCCTCCATACGCTCGAAGCCCGGCGCGCCGGGCTTCGGCTGCGGCGGGACCGTCCCGGTGTCGATGTACCAGTCGGCGCTGCAGTAGACGAGCGGTCGGCGCTGAAAGTCGCCCGCGACGGCGTCCATCGTCTCGGCGTCCACGTCCGGCCCGTGGAAGTAGAGCAGCAGCTCGTGCGTCCTCGTGACGCCGATGAAGGGGTCGTTCACGTAGTAGGTGTCGGGCACCCAGGTGGTGTCGGAGGGCGTGGACTCGCCCTGCGAACGGTGCGGGTAGTTCGAGTAGCGCCGCACGTCCATCAGCGGCAGGCTCTCGGGCCAGAAGTAGGCGACGAGGCGCGAGCCCTCGACGTCCGCGAGCAGCTCGTTCGGGAACTGCTGCCACATGTCGCGCATGACCATGGCCACGCCGCCGCTCGGGCCGGACAGGTCGAGCCACCCGCGCGAGCGGTTCTGGGCCTCATCGATGCGGAGGAAACGCTCGCCCGATCGCTGGCTCCACGCCTGGTAGCCCAGGTGGCTGTGCTGGCGCAGGCCCGCGCGCCGGCCCTCACCCAGCGCCACGGGGCCGTCCTGGCCGCCGACCGTCACCCGGCCGCCGGCTTCCGCCAGCGGCAGCTCGAGGCCCATGCGCCGCACGAAGGCCACGCGCGGGTCGGCGTGCAGGAACTCGACGCTCTGGAAGACGCGCACGCAGGTGCGGCCCGCGTACGCCTCCAGGCGCAGCACCATGCGCGGGGACTCCTCCGCGCTCGTCATGCCGACCAGCTTGACGGTGGCCCGCAGCGGCCCGGCCTCCTCGAGCTCGATGCTCTCGGGGATGAAGCCGCCCGCGTCCAGCCGCCCCTCAGGCTGCGCGGTCATCGACGCGTAGCCCTCACTCGGGCGCAGGAAGTCCACGAAGCTGCCGGCCGGGCCGGACAGCAGCTCCCGCCCGCCCAGAGTCACGCTGCGCAGCCAGCCCTCTTCGGCGGCTACCTCGAGCTCCAGGTCGCCCGCGTCGATGCGCACCACGTCGCCGTCCTGGGCCGCCGTGAGTGCGCGCTGCGGCGTGCCGGCGCGGCAGTCGCCGCCGTAGCGCAGCGCGTACTCGGGGGCGGAGCCGTCCCGGCGGGTGAGCCGGAAGGTCAGGACATCGCCGTCGCCGGTCGCGCCCGCGACCTCGCCACCATCAGTGGCGAAGGTCAGCAGCAGCCACTTGATCGAGCCGTCCGGCCAGTAGCCCAGCGCGCGCGTCTGCACCGGCACGTCCTGGCCGCCGCGCTGCAGGCGGACGTTCGCCGGGTCGGTGACCGCTCCGCGCGGCAGCGGTACGCCGCCGGAGACCAGCGGCGCCTCCGCGTCGGCAGTGGCATCGGCGAGCGGGTTGAGGCCGCCGAGCGGAGGCTCGTTGCGCTCAGGCGGGTCGCTGGCGAGGGAGTCAAGGCCGCGGTGGCTCGCGAGTGCGACGTCGGGCTGCGCGAAGACGAACTCGTCGGCGAAGAGCCCGAGGTCGATCACGTGCGGCGCGCCGAAGACCGCCTCGGCCTGCGGCGACCGGACATGCAGCGCGGGCAGGCCGTCGTGCCAGAAGCAGACGCGGGCCTCTCCTGAGTCCGCGGCGAAGACGCGCAGGGACTTCGGCGCGCGACCGGCCATGCCCCGGTAGCCGAAGATGAGCCCCGCGCGCTCGTCGTAGGTCGCCATCCAGCCCGGCGCCTGCAGCCCCCGTTGCATGGTCAGGGCGGGCGTGGCGACGCTCTCGGACTTCCAGATGTGGTAGTCGCCGGCGGAGTTCTGGTCGATGGCGAAGCGTCGCCAGATGTTGTGGTCCGGCTCGTTCATCAGCGTCTGGCGCGTGTTCACGTGGAACTGGTAGAAGTGGCGCGTGTTCCACTGCACGCCGCGGTCGCCCGCCTGGACGATGCGCTTGCGCATATTCAGCGCCAGCGGGACGCGCACCGACACGTCGCGCAGGAAGCGGTTGATGAACTGCCCCTCGGGCTGCAACGACACGGTCGCCGTCACGAACGGGCTGCCCGCGGTCGCCTCGATGGTGAGCCGGTAGCGCAGCGCGTCGCCGTCGCCGAAGTCCAGCGCGCCGTCGAAGCTCCCCGTGAACTGCTGCTCGTCGTGCTCGAACCCATGGCCTCCGGGCGTGCAGGCGCCCTCGATCTCCCGGCCCGGCGCCCAGTCCCGCCAGCCGTCGAACTCCGACGACTCGAAGACGGTCGCGGCCAGCAGCGGCCGGTCGTTGTCGGCGACCACCGCCTCCTCCCCGATGGCCATTGAGCGCAGCGCGCCGCTGTTGGCGAGCTCGAAGACCACGGCGCCCGTGTCCACCCGAACGCCGTCCGCGAGTTGCTCGATCTGCATCCTGGCGTCAGCCACTGTTCCCACCCTCAAAGGCTCGGTTGATGGCACGTCATCCGGCCGCGGCGGCCGGGCGTAGTCATAGATGCGCACCTCGTCCAGCCTGCCGCGGAAGAAGTAGGTCGATCCCGCCTTCGACCCGAGGATCAGGTCGCCGCCGGGCCCGATCTCGTGATCCCACGTCGTGGTGGCCACCTGCTCGCCGTCCACGTACAGCCAAGCGTTCGGCCGGTCGAAGACTCCCGTGACGCGGTGCCACTGCCCCGGCGTGAGCGAGCCGGCCTGCAGGTCCATGCGCCCGTCGGCGCCCTTGAGGCCGAACATGGGCGTACCGCCGGTGACCTGGATGCGGTAGCGCTCGCCGCCCTTGTCGAGCACGCACTGCGGCTGCTCGGTGTCGGGCTCGTCGAGCATGAGCCACAGATCGAGCGTGACCGCGTCGGTCATGCGCAGGTCCGCGTTGTCGGCCGCGCGCACGTAGTTGCTCTCGCCATCGAACACGAGAGCCTGGTAGCCGGGCGCCTCGGCGCGCCGCAGGTCGCCGCGCGCAATCGCGTGGTGCCTGTCCCCGGCCACGTCGCGGTAGAGCCTGCGGAACTCGCCATTCAGCGTCCAGGCGGCCACAGGCCCGTCCTGGGCCTCCGCCAGGAACTCGGGCAGGATCATCACGAGGACGCACCCCAGTACCGCCAGGCTCCGACGTCGCATGGCCGCGACCTCCCTGCGTGGCATCTCCATGAGGACCCGCGCACCCTTCCGCACCGAAGGGCCACGACCTCCCGCGACCGGCGTCGCCGGGCCCGCCGCGCCTGCAGGAATCGGCCAACGCCGAGCGGAAGGGCGCGCTGCTCGAAACCTCCCAGGCGCGCTCGCGCTGGAAAGGGCTGTGACTGCAATGATCCGCATCGGCATCACCGCGGCGGTCAGCTTCGAGGGCAAGCGTGGCTGCCACCACGGCAACGCGTTCTGCTCGATGTTCAACGGATGGGACAGGGAGAAGGCGGAGGAGCTGGGCTTCCCGACCGGCGGCGCGGGGGACATCCGCGTCGAGGGGGCGCGCGTCGTGAGGATCTACGACGAGGACCGCGAGGGCGCCGAGATGGTAGCCGAGATCTACGGCATCGACGAGGTCTGCGACTCGCCGGCGGGGCTCACCGAGGGGACCGACGCCGTGATCGTGGCCGATAGCGGCGAGTGCGCGAAGGCCGAGCTGGCGATCCCGGCCCTCGAGAAGGGCCTGCCCACCTTCATCGACAAGCCGCTTGCCGAGACTGCAGAGGATGCGCGCCGGATCGTGGACATCGCCGCCGAGCACAACGCGCCCCTCATGTCGTGCTCGAGCTTCCGCTGGTGCGACGCGGCGTGGGAGATGCGCGAGCAGCTTGCGCACATCGGCAAGATCGAGTTGCTGGTAGGCGTCGCGGGCCAGGGCCAGTTCCACATCTACGCCATCCACCCCACCGAGTTCGCCTACGGCATCCTCGGGCCGGGCACGGCGTCGGTCGTCAACGTCGGCACCGAGGACCGCGATATCGTGCGGCTGCGCCGCCACGACGGGGGCCAGGTGGTCCTGAACATGTACTACCGCGAGGTCATCTCCGGTGGCCAGGTGTTCACGGCCTGCGGCGCCGGCGGCTGGCACACCGTCAGCCAGCTCGGCGCGCTGTACAACCCGATGCTCGAAGCTTTCCTCAGCATGTGCGACACGGGCGAGATGCCGATCTCCGGGGACGAGATGGTCGAGGTCGTCGCCGTGGTGGATGCGGCGCGGTGGTCGCGCGAGCAGGGCGGGGTTGAGATCGAGATCTGAGGAGGGGACGGCCCGAGCGCAGCTCGGGACAAGGGAGGAGGAGGCCGTCGCCATCGTTCGCCCCGCTGCCCCTCTTTCGCCGCCGTGAGGATGCTATGCATCCTCCATATAGGACAGGCATTCCGCCGATCGCACGCGACCGGGCCTGTCAATGCTGTTGGACGGATCGGCGCTTCCTTCCTGCAGGGGCCGTTCACGTAGGACAGGCATCCTGCCTGTCAATGCCGTACCCGCCCATACCGTGCCGTCAGCCAGACGGCTCAACGGCGACAGCCAGGGATGGACGGCACTAATGTCTGACAGGCAGGAATGCCTGTCCCACAATAACAACACCTGCCGGTGCCGAGGTAGCCGTTTCCCTCGTGCTGAAACAGGAACATACTCAACTGATGCGCTCCGCTGAGGGAGGGGACGGCAACCGGGAACCGGGGAACGCCAAGCGCGCGCCTCAGGCGAGGCGCCCGGACAGATGGTGGCTCCGGTCAGCGCACGGCCGCGATGAGCTGCTCGGCAGCCTGCCATTTTCTGGAGTCCGGGCGCCCCCGCCCGGACACATGGTGCGTCCGGTCAGCGCACGGCCGCGATGAGCTGCTCGGCGGCCTGCCATTTTCTGGAGTCCGGGCGCCCCCGCCCGGACACACGGTGCGTCCGGTCAGCTCACCGCCGCGATGAGCTGCTCGGCGGCGCAGAACAAGCTGTCCTCGACCGCGCGCCGCGCCGCCAGCAGCAGCACGACAACGAGCGCGACCCCGATGCCGGCCACGACCAGCGCCCGAACGCGCCCGCCGACGCCCATGGGGCCGGCGGGCGCCTCCGCCTCCTCACCTTCGAGCCGCGCGCGGCGCTCCGCGGGCAACGCCGGCTCGGGGATCAGCAGTGCCGCCAGCGAGGGCACGCGCGGCGCGCCGTTCGCCGCCTGCTCCACGGAGCGCAGCGCCCCACTCAGGGCCTCCGGGGTGATGCCGGCGGCCACCGCGGCGTCGTCGGCCGCCGCCTCCACCGCCGCGCGCAGCCTGCGCCGGAAGTACCACGCGGTGGGCAGCAGGAGCAGCAGCGTCGCGCAGGCGTCGGCGATCAGCCCGAGCACGTTGTCCCGCCGCCGCGCGTGGGCGCGCTCGTGAGCGATGATGGCCGCCAGCTCCTCGGCCGCGAGCCGCTCGCGCAGCGAAGTCGAGAGCACGATCACCGGCCGCAGGAGCCCGGCCGTGAAGGACGTCAGGCGCCTCAGGTCCACCGCGAGCACGGGGGGACCCTCCTGTGCGGGAACGTCAAGGGCCGCGCCACTGTCCAGCATCATCCGCCGGAGCAGATGGCCGCTGATGGTCCCCATCGCGACGCGGGTGAGCGCCGCCGCGACCAGCAGCAGCGACAGCCACGCGAAGGCGCGCAGGGCGAACGCTCCCGCCGGGGCCAGCAGCATGGGCAGCAGGCACAGGTGAGGGCGCAGGCCGCCGAGGTGGGGGGAGGCGACAGTGCCCTGCGAGTGCAGCACGAGGGCCCAGACCGCGGCGGCCAGGCCGACCAGGGCAGGTACGACGAGCGCCGCCAGCCAGGCTCTCACCCGGCCGGCGGCGTTGAACTCACCGGCGGTCTCGGCCAGCGCCGCCGCGGGCAGCGCCATGAGTAGACTGACCGCCGCCGCGGTGGCCACCAGAATGCCGGCGCCCGCCAGCAGAGCCGCCATCAGCTCTCGCCCGCGCCCCCTTTGCGCCTGCGGTGTTGCTCGATGATGTCGGCGAGCGCGTCGAGCTGCTCGGGGTGCTCGTCCCCGACCGCCTCCACGAAGTAGGAGATCGCGGGCTCGGTGAAGCTCGCCAACAGGCCGTCGATGACGCGCCGCGTGACGCTGCGGCCCAGCTCGCTGCGGCTCAGCGCCGGCCAGTAGAAGTACGCCCGGCCGCGCTGCTCGCGCTCCAGCAGGCCCTTGTCGAACAGGCGGCTCATGGTGGTCATGATCGTCGTGTAGGCGGACTCCTTGCCCTGATCCTCCAGCCCCGCCCGCACGTCCTCGACCGCGATGGGATCGGAGGCGTCCCAGATGACCTCCATCACCTGTGCCTCCAGCGTCCCGAGCGCCTGTTCCAGCCCGCTCTTGTCGAGCTTGAACACCGACAGGTCGGGCTCATTCTGCTCCGGCGTATTGTCCCGCGTTGGCTTCATCGTTTACCGCACTCCGGCCCGAGGTGATTACGAAACACCAGCACGCGTCTACTACCTATTATAGTAGACGTTCGCGCCGCTGTCCAGTTCTGTTACAGAGCAGATTCCTGCAGTTGACGCCTATTCCACTAGCTCGGCCACGGATTCGAGCACGTACGTCGGCCTCCGCTCCGAGCGCGCCAGGTCCTCGGCCGAGGTGACGCCGGTCAGCACCAGCGCCGTGTGCAGGCCCGCGGTCTCGCCCATCGCCATGTCGGTGTCCAGCCGGTCGCCCACCATCAGGCACTGTTCCGACCGCAGGCCGATGCCCGCCAGCGCCATCTGCGTGATGATGGGGGAGGGCTTGCCGACCATCACGTCCAGCGTGCGCCCGGTCGATGCTTCGAGGAAGGCGATGTTGGCGCCGCAGTCGGGCACGGTCATCCCGCCCTCGACCGGACAGACCGTGTCCGGGTTCGTGGCAAAGAAGCGCGCCCCGCGCCGCAGCGCCTGGTGGGCCAGATCGAGCCGGTCCCAGGTGATCGCCCGGTCCCACGACACGAGCACGATCTCCGCGTCCTCCGCGCCGTCTGCCAGCGTCACCCCGGCCTCGGTCAGCTCGTCGATGAGGGGGGGCTCGCCCAGCACAAGCACGCGCTCGGCTCAGGTAGCGCGCCGCCGCCAGCGGCGAGTTGACGACATCCTCCGGCCCGGCGGGGATGCCCAGCTTCGTCAGCTTCGCCGCGTAGGTGGCCCGCCGCGCGATGGGCTTGTTGGACAGAAACCGCACCCGGGCGCCGCGCTCGCGCAGGCTCGCGACCACTCGGTCCGCGCCGGGAATCAGCTCGTCGCCCAGGTAGATGGTGCCGTCAAGGTCGAACAGATAGCCGTCGTACGCCCTCACGCCGTCATCATCCTCGTCCGTGTGAGTCTGGCACGTCATGCCTGCCCGAACGCCGCGCGCAGGTGCTCGAGGCTCAGACGGTAGTTCTCTCCCATCGGCCGGGTCACCGGGTGCTCAGCCCGGAAGGCCAGCTCGACCGCCGCCCAGCCCGTGAAGTCGATCTCGTCGAGCACGCGCGCCAGTTCATCGTAGTCCTCATCGCCCTCGCCCAGCGATTCGGCCCACACCTCGTTCGCCTCATCCCGCAGGTGCAGGAAGACGACGTGGTCGGCGTAGGTGCGCACGAACTCCAGCGGATCGACGCCCGCGCGCCGCAGCCAGTTGAGGTCCGGCCCGAGCTTGAGATCAGGGATGCGCTCGAGCATCCCGCGCACCTCGTGCAGGTCCCACTCCACCTCGTAGGTGTGGTTGTGCGCATCGAGCGTGACGCCGTGCGCGGCGCAGATCTCGATCATGCGACGCACCAGCGCGGCCTGCGTGTCGAGCTGCGCGTCGGTCTTGGGCTCGCCGGTGGAGCCGGTCGAGATGCCCAGGTGATGGCCGCCGAGCGCCTCGACCTGCTCCGCGATACGCTCGGTCTTCGCGAGCCAGTCATCGGTGAGCGACGCGTCCCACATGTTCCCCCCGAACGAGCTGCCCATGATGGGCAGCCCGTCTCGCTCCGACAGCTCGCCCAGCCGCTCGACGGCCTCCTCGGCCTCGAGCATGGTGTGCATAAGCTCGATGCCGTCATAGCCCGCTGCGGCCAGGTCGCCGAAGATGGTGTCGGCGATGGCGTAGAGATCGAGGCCATGGATGCGCACATAGCCGTACGGATGTGCGGCGATGCGGATGTCCCGTGTCATGGTCGCGCCTCCGTCAGTCTGGCCTGGCCTCGAGCGCGTCGGCGAGACGACGCCGCTGGGCCAGGACCGTGTCCGGGTCGAGCGTGAACTCGGTCAGCGAGCGCGTCACCGGCTCGCACAGCCCACGGGCCGTATCCGCCTGACCTCGCACGCGCGCCAGCTCCCACAGGTACTCGTAGTCCTCGAAGCCGTCGCGGATGTTCGCCAGCCGGATGCTCCCCGCGGGCCCGTCCGGCAGTGGGTAGAGCAGGACGCCGTCGCCGTGCAACGCCGCCCATTGCGTGCCGCCGGTAGTGATGCTCCAGTCCAGCCGCGGACCGGCAGACAGGTCGATGGGCGCGTCGTTCCCGCGGCGCCCCCAGACGTTGACGCCCCAGAACAGGAAACCGTCCAGCTTCTGGTGGTGCATCTGCCAGCCGATGATGCGTGACGCGATCAGCGGGTCGTCGGCCAGGATGTTGGTGAACGGGTGCCTCGGGCCGCAGCAGGTGTAGGCCCAGACCTGCAGGCCCGCCTCCCGGCAGCGCTCAGCGTCCTCGAAGCGATACCGCCGCGCGTGCGGGCAGATCCAGTCGATGTTGAGGTCGCGCAGCACATCGGGCTCCAGCGGCACGTGAGCGGTCGTGAACGTGGACACACCCCAGCGCTCGTGCACCAGGCCGAACCACTCGCGCATGACCGGGAAGAACTCCTCGTCGCACTCGTCGAAGCTGTAGACATACGCGCCGTCCAGCAGCCCGCGCTCGCGCAGCTCATCGACGACCGGGTCCACCGTCGCGGCCACGCTCTCGCGCAGCTCGTCGGTGTAGGCGTCGAGCGGCGTGCGAATGCGCGCCGGTGCATCGCCGCGCGGCGTCACGTAGTTGATGAGCCCGTAGGTGGTGAGCCCG
The DNA here is from genome assembly GCA_029820915.1 of Candidatus Zipacnadia bacterium. Classification (GTDB taxonomy): domain Bacteria; phylum Armatimonadota; class Zipacnadia; order Zipacnadales; family UBA5352; genus JALGVA01. The sequence continues at coordinate 9,646 of JALGUI010000111.1, forward strand.
CGCTCCCGGTAGTGCGCGATGTCCTCGACGAAGGGCGGCTCGGCGCGCGTGATGTCATCGGGGTTGAGCCGATGCGCCAGCAGGAAGTCGCCAAAGCGCCGGCGCAGCTCGGGTGTTACGTTCTCGCGCCCGTAGACCTTCTCGAGGTAGCCGTGGTGCAGCGCGAAGGCGTTGCGGGCGTTGCCGGCGACCGGGATGTCGAAGTCGATGACGCGCACGGTCAGCGGCACGCTCCGGTCGGGCAGGCCCTCGGCGCGCACCGCGATGTCGCCGGAGTAGGCGCCCGGCGGTGTGCCCGGCGGCACGTAGATGGTCACCCACACGGGCTGGCTCCACCCCGGCTCGACGTCGAAGCGCTCGACCGGCAGCAGCGGATCGGGCCACCAGGT
>JALGUI010000831.1 GCA_029820915.1 Candidatus Zipacnadia bacterium
GCCCCGCGCGCGGAGTCGTTCGGCATGCCCGGGATGACCGTGGACGGCAACGACCTCCTCGCGGTCCACGAGGCCGCGGGCGAGGCCGTGGGCAGGGCTCGCGCGGGCGGTGGGCCAACGCTCATCGAAGCCAAGACCTACCGTCACCGCCCGCACTGCATGGTCATCCCCGAGCATCGCGACGAAGAGGAGCGTGAGGAGTGGACGCGCCGCGACCCGATCCCGCGCTTCGAGGCGCACCTGCTGGAGCACCGGGTGATGAGCGACGTGGAGCTGGCGGACCTCGCAACTGAGGTCGAAGCCGAGCTGGACGAGGCGGCGCAGTTCGCGCGCGAGAGTCCGCTGCCCGAGCCCGAGGAGTTCGCCGCCCACCTGTGGGCGTAGCAAGGTCGGGCATCCTTGCCCGACAACGCCGTCGGCGAGGAGCACACCATGCGGAACGTGACCGTCGTTCGCGCGCTGAACGAGGCGATCGCCGAGGAGATGACGCGCGACGAGGCGGTGTTCGTCATCGGCGAGGATGTGGCCGACTGTGGCGGCGTGTTCGGTGTGACCGCCGGGATGCTGTCGCGCTTCGGGCGCGAGCGCGTGCGCCAGACGCCCATCTCGGAGGCGGCCTTCACGGGACTGGCCGTCGGCGCGGCGATGGCGGGGCTGCGGCCCATCTGCGAGATCATGTACGTGGACTTCGCGACCACGTGCATGGACCAGATCATCAACCAGGCGGCCAAGCTGCGCGCCATGTCCGGCGGACAGGTGACGGTGCCGCTGGTGATCCGCACCCAACAGGGCGGCGGGACGTGCGAGGCGGCGCAGCACTCGCAGTGCCTGGAGGCGGTCTTCGCGCACGTGCCGGGGCTCAAGGTCGCCATCCCGTCCACGCCCTACGACCACAAGGGTCTGCTCAAGTCGGCCATCCGCGACGACAACCCCGTGGTGTTCCTCGAGCACAAGCTGCTCTACGAGGAGAAGGGCGAGATGCCGCGCGAGGAGTACCTGATCCCGCTGGGCGAGGCGGACGTCAAGCGCGAGGGCAGCGACGTCACGGTGGTCGCCTGGTCGCTCATGGTGCACAAGGCGCTGGCGGCCGCGGAGGCCGTCGCGGACGAGATCAGCGTCGAGGTGGTGGACCCGAGGACGCTGGTGCCGCTGGACTTCGAGCGCATCGCCGAGTCCGTGCGCAAGACCGGCAGGCTGCTGGTGGTGCAGGAGGCGTGCCTGAGCGGCGGCTTCGGGAGTGAGATAGTGCGGCGGGTGTGCGACGAGTGCTTCGACGCCCTGCAGGCGCCGCCGCGCGTGGTCGGTTCGGCCGACGTGCCCATGCCCTTCAGCCCGCCCCTGGAGCGGGCGGTGCTGCTGAGCGAGGAGACGATCATCGAGGCCATCAGGTCCGCGGCGGCGTGACCGCGCTCCGGCCGGATCGGAGGCGAGGCGAGTGGCCTACCGAGGCGTCGTCGAAGACCTGCGCACCTGCGCGCGGCTGGGGGTACCGTCGCGGGTGCCGGTGTTCGCGCTGGGCGAGGAGTTCGACGTCGAGATGTGCGGGGCCGACTACCGCGAGTACATCCGCAGCCCCGAGCTGATGATCGAGTGTCAGGTGCGGGCCGTCGAGCGCTTCGACTACGACTGGATCCTGCTGCACCCCGACGACTACATCGAGCTGGAGCCGCTGGGCATCGAGACCATCGCGGACGAGCGGATGCCCCCGGCGGCCATCCACACCCTGACGGCGAGCCGGGAGACGCTGAGTGGCCTGAGGCCGCCCGACCCCACTCGCGATGGGCGGATGCCGGCACACCTCGAGGCGCTGGCGGGCATCAAGGGGGCCTTCGGGAGCCGCCTGTGCGTCGCCGGCCGCGTGGCCGCGCCCTTCAGCTCGGTGGCGCTGCTCTACGGCATCACCGATGGCCTGATGCTGATCTACGATGACCCCGACCTGTTCCGCGCCACGGCCGACTTCTTCGTCGAGCTGATGACCATGTGGGGGATCGCGCAGCTCGACGCGGGCGCGGACGTCGCGCAGCTCGACGCGGGCGCGGACGTCATCTGGCTCGGCGACTGCGTGGCGGCGTCGGGCTTCCTGTCACCGCAGCAGCACGCGGATTTCGCGCTGGAGCCCGCGGCGCGCGTCAGCGACAACCTGCGTGCGCACGGTGGCGTGGTCATCTACCACGGGGGCGAGGCCTCGCGAGAGCACCTGGAGCTGCAGGCGCCGCACTTCGAGATCATCAACCTGGGCGAGGGCTGCGACCTGGCGGAGATGAAGGCGGCTATCGGCGACACCGTGTGCCTCTCCGGGAACGCCCATCCCATTGCGCTGATGAATTGCGAGGACCTGGCCGAGGTCGAGGCACAGACGCGGCGCATCGTCGAGGCGGGCAAGCCCGGTGGCGGCTACGTCTTCAACACCGGCGAGGGCATCCCGCGGCAGACGCGGCCCGACGTGGTCGAGACGATGGTGCAGACCGCGAGGGCCTGCGGGGGGTACTGATGGGGACGGCGACGGCGCCCCT
>JALGUI010000832.1 GCA_029820915.1 Candidatus Zipacnadia bacterium
GCGGTAGCCCGGCTGCGCGCGCAGCGTTGCGAGCCGATCCGCCCAGCCATCGCTCCAGCGCCCGGCCGCGCGCATTCGGCCCTTCGCCTCCTCCCAGTCGGCACGCATGCCCTCCAGGTAGAGCCGCCGGTTCACGACGTAGTCCTCCTGCGTGCCCCGTTCCTCGGGGATGGCGCGCGTGCGGACCTCGAAGGGCGACGCGATATCGAGCGCGCGGACGGCGATCCCGACCACGGGCAGGTACTTCTGCGAGCCGCGCCCGTCGAACTCGATGCGCAGCGCGCCGCCCGTCACCTCGACCGCGAAGGTCAGCTCCACCGCCTGCCCGCCGTGGACCGTAACGCCCTCGATCACGGGCAGCTCGCCTGCGGTCACCCACAGGTCGGGTCGCGTCTCGGTCATGGACAGATCGCCCACCCACACGGTCACCTCGTACGGGCCGTCGGGCACATCGATGCGGAAGACGTTGGGGCCCACGATAGTCATGTTGTCGCGCACCAGGTCGTAGAGCGCGACCTCACCGGAGCGGTGGTAGGTCGGCACCTCGGGCGAGTGCCGGTCGGCGGCCAGGTAGCCGCTCGAGCCCTCCCAGCCGCAGCCGCGCTCGGCGGTGTAGCCGTCGCGCCCGAAGGCGCGGTAGCCCTCGGCCACGGCCTGGTCCGCCGGGCCGAAGTCGAGCAGCACGGGCGGCTCCAGCGCGAGAGCCGCGGCGCCGCTGAGGGCCAGCAGGATCGCAGCGAGGACCAGCACTCGCCCTGTCAGGCTCGCGCGTGCTGATGGCCGGGACAGGGCTCGGCGGGCGGCGCGAGCAATTCCCCGTGGAGGGGCCGCCGCGAGCGACCGACGCGAAGCGTGGGCGCGAGCGGTGCGACGTGCGCCAGCACGGCGCAGGTTCCACCCCGGCCCGCGTCGTAGCCGTTCATGGTCTCTGACAGCGTGGGCCGGGATGGAACCTGAGACTGCTCGCCTGCGAGCAGTCTCACCGCTCGCGTCGCTCGCGGCGGCCCCTCCTTGACGACAAGGCACACCCGCGTCTGTGCCGGCGGCCCCTCCTTGACGACAACGCACGGCGGCGTCTGTGCCGGCCGCCTGCCTTCGGTGACCCTCGCCGGTGACCAAGAGTGCGCATCGCATGTTGTGCGGCCTCCCGACCTGCGTCAGCCGCCCAGGAACTCGCGGCCGAAGCGGTGCGCGTGCTCGAACAGCGCATCGATGTTCGCGGCGGGCGCCTCGGGCAGGATGCTGCTGGTCGCCGACAGCACGTGGCCCCTCCCCGGCCCCGCGACGCCGAACGAGCGCTCGACCGCCCAGCGCACGTCCTCGGGCGTGCCGTGCGGCAGCGTGCTGGTCACCGACACGCAGCCCCAGACGGTCATGCCGATGATGCCCAGGTCCAGGAGGTCGGGCAGGATCGGGCGGATGTCGCCGTCGCAGTGCCAGATGACGCCGATGCCGGCCGCCACCAGCGGCTCCATGGCCCACTTCAGCGCCGGGAAGTACAGCTCGCGCAGCATGCTCGGCGACATCAGCGGCCCGCCGGCGCCGCAGATGTCCTGGCCGGTGTAGCAGAAGGGCGCGAGGCCGTGGCGCTCGATGGCCTCGACGATCGCGTGGTTCTTCAGCCGCGCGCCGAGTGCCGAGTGGTGGTACCAGCGCCGCATGGCCTCCGGGTAGAGCGCCGCGGCGATCAGGTAGTTTTCGTACCCCCAGCGCGTGTAGCCGCCCATGAAGTCGGCCTGGCCGAAGTGGTCGATGACCAGCACGTCGGGCCCGAGCAGGTTCGAGTGCTCGATGATGGCTCCCGCGTAGTCCTCGGCGACCTGCTCGATGTCGAAGTCGCGCTCGATGGCCTCATCATCGGGAAGGCGCTCGATCCAGTCGCGCACGTCCTCGGGCGAGCGGAAGCCCGCTGCCTCGTGCTGCTTGGTCCCGTGCATGATCTCGCCGATCTCGAGCATGCGCTGGGCCTCGCCGGGGATGTACCACTGCGGGACCAGGTTGGCGCCGGTGCGGCGCACGAACTCGCAGAACACGCC